>CAYOUP010000259.1:0-5332 GCA_964407125.1 uncultured Hyphomicrobiaceae bacterium
TCCAGCATGGTAATTTGCGTCTCAGTGCATTCCGAAGATTGTCGGCGCGACGATCAGTGCCGCGATCCCGAGCGGTACGCCATATGGCATGATCTTGTTGCGTGCCCAGCCGCTCAGCTTGTGCAGCACCGGGAAGGTCGCGATGATGGGATGATTGTTCTGCGCCGTTCGCAGCACCAGCAGCATCAAGGCGAACAGCCCGCCAAAAATGGCAAAATAGACCAGGAATGGCGGCCCATGCTGCGGTCCCGCCCATAGCGCGACTGCCGAGGCGAACTTGACGTCGCCCGCGCCGAGCCAGCCCATGGCAAAGCTGAAAAACAGCACCACGAACACAGCGGCCGCGACCGCGAAATGCGGCCAGATCGTCTGTGTGCCGCCCAACAGCATGTAGGGAATGAATACGAGAACGAGGACGATCGAGACAATATTCGGTATACGGAGCGATGCGATATCCGTGACGATCGCGTAGACAACGCTCAGCACAAATATTGCGGCAAAAACCAGCTGTAACGTTTCGCTCAAGGCTGCCTCGTTTGTTATTTTTGGCTATTTTCCGTCAGGCGCTGCGGGCAGTTCCATCCACGCGCTGAATTCGTCATGCTCGATGAGCTGATCGCCGTCATCATGCCATTTGCCGAAAGCGTTGTTCCAGTAGGCCACGATCATGCCGGACTGGCGGCAATGGGCTCCCTTTTTGTACAGGAGGACCGGGCGGTCGTCCTTGGGATGGGCTGAGAGCCGCTGCCAGCTTTCCTGCCTTTGCCCTGCGCCTTCCCAATCGCCGCACCAGTGATAGGCCCGCGTGCGCAGCCACGAGAAATTATCGCGCGGCGGATGGCGGCGGCATTCGCCGCTTTTCTCATCGAAATAGAGGCGGCTTTCCGGATCGACGTCCTGGCAGAAGAACCGGCAGTTCGAGCAAAGCTGGGATCGGCGTTTCATGACAGGCTGTCTCGCTCCTGGATCACGATGATTTTGGCCTCTATCAATCCAAAATCATGAACAGTGATCGATTCCAATAGCTTAGAGCAAAATCACTTGAGGCGAACCACTAGAGCATGTTTTGGTGAATTGGAGGCATGTGCACCGCTCCTTCTCCTATTGGGAGAGGGGTTTAAGATGCTGATTTATAACTACAAATCTCCTCACTCAAAACACTTGCACATTCCGGCCTCCCGACAGGTGAACGCTTGTCGTTCTCCGTCAAAGTTTACGACCGAGCGATGGGGGCATATGTCCATTTCACGTTAACGAATTCCAATGTCTCCACGAAATCTGATACTGCTCTCATTTGTTTCCGGGCAAATGCCCGTTCCCGCCGCCGCGCCGGCAGACTATCCGAATGATATCAAGCCGCTTCCACTTCCAGCGACACCGATGGCGCTGTATCAAGAAACATATCCGCAAGCTGATCGAGACGCTCGCTCGCCGCGCGCCCTTTCTTTTTCTGGCTCGCCTTGCTTTCCTCGCTTCTGTCCAGCATTGCCGCGATAATGTGCAGCAGCCGGCTGGCTTTTCGCATCCGGCGCGCCTTCCTCTCCTGCACCATCACGACCAGCGACCGTTCGACAGCATCGATATTGCTCGTGTCTTTCAGCTTCCGCGCTTTCTCCGGTTCACTCTCCAGAAGCGATGCGACAGCGTCCTTGAAGGAGACGAGCTGAATATCGTTGAACATGGTTGGCGTCGCCCGATACAGCCTTTCCAGTATCTTGGTTTCATCCTCTCTGTCGCTGATCGCATCCTTGTAGGTTACCAGCAAGAGCGCGGCTTCACGTCTGACCGGCGGGATACGCCGCCAGCTTATCGCCTCGGTTTCCTTCCAGGCCTGCGTCGCCAGCGTGCACCAGATCGCAATGTCAACCTGACGGAACGCTATCGAAGCAGGCGTGATGCTCTTCGACTCCGGAATATTGCGGACCTCGATCATCTCCACATGCTTCAGCAACTCGATCGGAAGCCCGACGTCAATGAGCCTCGACGGCGGTTTCGCAGAGTCAGGCTTGGTGAACATCACGGCTGTGCTAGCGCCTCCATAAATGGAGCCGCCGGAGGAGACATTTGAAGACTGATAGATGATGCTGGATGCTCTCGGTTTCGGCCGTGCATCCGCTTTCGACAAGACGTCGAATGCCCGCGATGTCAGCCTGGCGCGGTGCCCGTCCTTGCTGACGACGTAGACGCTCGGTTCCGGGGCGTATCGGATCAGGACTTCCGTATCGTCAGGCGAAAACTGGCTGGTCGGCAGGATCTGATGCTTCAGCAGGTAATTCAGGAATAGCGACTTGCCGGAATTTTCCTCGCCGAGAACGGCTATGCGCACAGGGCGCGCGAGATACCGTTCAATCCCCCTGACTGCACGCAACGCACGGTTGAAGGCCGTTGATCCGCCAATACACATTCCCTCAAGCATTTCATGCACGGCATGAAGCTCGGAAAGCGCCTGGCTTTCGATAATCCCCACTCTGGCAACCTTAGCTGCTAATCAACCTGATACATTCTTGCCTGATCTCGACAGCTTCGCGGGCCAGTTTTTCACTCCGTGCCAGCTGTTGCTGGCATTCCTGCAGGAAAGGTTCCCAAAAGAACGGTGTCCCCCAGCCCTGTCCGCCTTGCGCAAGACCTTCCATATCTTTACGCGCGCTGACCAGGTCCTGCAACTGCTGAGCCAAAGGATAAATGGCGCTGTAGCTCAAAAAACGCAGTCGGCGTAGCGCATTTGAAACATGCCCATTCTGCGCCTGCTCGGTCATTTCGAACAGTTCGCAGATAACGTCACCAAAGGCTTTGGAGACTATCTGTTTGAAATGACTGGCTTCTACAGGATCGACGGTTCCGTTTCCCGCCTTGGAGTCCCAGAAGCTGTCGATATCCACCGCCGTAACCTTGCTGAGAGGCATGATTGAGGGAGGCGGAAGATTTCCGGATTGAATACCGAAATGCAGGACGTCATCAAGATCCGGCAGCGCCGATTTCACCGCCTGCCTCAGCACGCCTTCGGCTTCACGCTGCCGCGCGAGAAACTGTTTCGATATTTCGGTGATGTATTTGTAGAAATCCTCGGCAAGCTGGGATCTTAGCTGAAAAGACTGCTCCTGGAACGGCTCGCGGAACGTCGTATAGCTGCCGTGCCGCAGGAGATTGACGCGCTGCTCTTCGGCGAATTTCTCGACGGTATAGAGCATGAATTTGCGCAGCCGGCCGATCTCCTCCGCTGACAGGCGGCGGAAATCCTCCTTGCACTTTGCAAGCGTCGTCTCGACATCGGTCAGCAGGTTTTCAAGCCGGGTGAGGCTTTCATTGACGCGGCTTTTCGTCCAGCGATCGCTCGCGGCCGCGGCATCATTCAGGGATTTTATGCTGTAACGGGTGGAGACAACGGTATTGTCCGAAATAGCGCCGAGGGTAGAAGCGAGCGGAAGCAGACGCTCGGCCGTGACCGAATGTCCGATAAGCCGCGAAATGCCGGCCAGCACGGCAGGGATGCCGGACGCGCGGTAGAGCATTTCCGCCAGTTCCTTGTCGCACCAGCTATCGCGCGGTGTTTCGAATCCCGGCTCGCCGCTTTCCGCCATCTGTTTTGCGTATGCGGGAAAGGTCGAAGTCAATGTCTGACGCAGAGCGTCGGAGTTGCAGCCGAGTGACGTTTGCGCCCAACGCGCGCTGACGAGGATGACCGGAATATCGGCATGCGGAAATTCGTGCTTGAGGCTGTTGCGGACATGGGCAGAGAGCCGTTCGGCCTCGCCGTTTTCCATGTCGAGCAGGTCGACCCGGTTCACGACGGCGATGATGCGGTCCTTCTGAAGCCCTTTCAGCATGCGCAGCAGCGCCAGATCGCTTTTCGATAGCGGCTGCTGTGCGGTCAGTACGACGAGGTAAATGTCGGCCTCGCCGAGATTCCCGTGCGTGATTTCATCGCGGACAAGAAACGGGTCATTCACGCCGGGCGTGTCGATGATGACCGAGGGATATCCCAGCGGTTGCCCTTCGAGGAAGACCTCGGCATTCTTTGTAATGTCCGAATAATGCCGTTCATCGACCTTATGCCCATTGGCGCCATTGATCGCCCGAAGCATATGGTCGCTCGCACTGACATAGCGCTCCAGCAAACTGCTGGTGACGGAGGAAAACAGATGGTGCTTGCCGAACAGAGAGCCATATTCCTCGCCAAGACGCTCCTTGGCTCTCTGACGCAGCTCTTCCAGGGCGCCCGTCAGGTTTTCCGAGTTGACCGCCGCCTCCCGGTCCATGGTCAGTGCGCCGGTGCGGCCGCCTGACATGATCCGGTCCCATTCCTGCTCGCCGAAGAATTCGAAAAGCGCCGTGTTGTTGCGCTCCACCGGTGCGCCGAAATAGAGTTTGGTGATGACGGCAGTCGAGGGATTGATGTCGGTCGGCAGCAGTCCGGGCCGCCTGATAAGCGCGTTGATAAGCGAGCTTTTACCCGCCTTGATCTGCCCGATCACCGCGATACGGCAGCTGTGAGACTCAACCTCCGACAGCATCGAGCTTACAAATCGACCGAGGCGACTGTGCAGGGTCGCCTGCAATTCCTCCCCAAGATCGATTCCGCGCCGTTTTACATCCCCCAGCCGGGATGTAATCTTGGCGTCGATAAGGCTATCAAATGTTTCCACTCTAAGCTCGTTCCGGTTCCAGGCGGACTTATATGTTGCCCCGTTCCCGCGGTTCATTCTGGAGCATTATCGAGAAAAAATCCAAGACGATGTGAGAACTGTATTTTCACAAAGCCGATATGTCCGAAAACAATTATGGTTAACACACTATCATCAAGGAAATTTTTGTATTTTTTTAAAAAATTCACCCACGCGTCATTCTTGCAGAATTATGAATGTAATATCTCAATTTTTATGATGCTTTCACTAAAAAATTTAACAATCGTTCAAATTTAGAGACGGTCGGCCTTTCGGGAACGATTTCATAAGCCGGACGCACTCAAATGCCAAAGATCATATATTTCGCTTATGGTTCGAATATGCTCACCACCCGATTGAGGGAACGCTGTCCAAGTGCTGAGCCGTTGGAACGCGCATTCGCGTCCGGCTATCTGCTTACATTCGACAAGCTTGGCCGGGACGGATCCGGTAAGGCGACAATCAGCCCGGCCGCCCCGGCGGAAAAGGTTGATGGCGTACTTTTCCATATTTCGGAAGCAGACCTTCCAGCCCTGGACCGCGCGGAATGGGGCTATGTTCGCCATAACGACTTTGCGGTGGCGCCAGCCGGTAGCCCAAACAGGGTTCAGGCCGTTACCTATATCGCGCCGCCGCAAATCTGCCGCAGCGGCCTGTCACCATTCGACTGG
>CAYOUP010000260.1:0-5320 GCA_964407125.1 uncultured Hyphomicrobiaceae bacterium
GGTTGGCGATCTGTCGATGCCGGCGGGTCCGCCGGGACCACCATCGAGAAAGTGCGCGGCGTTCTAGTTGCTTAACCTCAGCCGGAGGTTGTTGAAAGGTCAGATGCCGAGGTTCAGCACGCCGTCATAATCAGGGTCCTGAAGCATGTCATGGACTGCCATGATCCGTTCGGTGACGGAATTGCGGTTGAGCCACTCGGCGACGCGGCGTGCCGCTTCCGGATAATCATCATAATGGGCATTGCTGAAATATGGCGCACCGCCACGTATTTCGATGTCTGACCGCATGCTGGCCATGTGGATGGCGACTTCAGGGTCGGGGCTGCTGTCGAACACGGTCAGCACGCGCTCAAGATCACCACCCGCGCGTATAACCATGCCCAGAAGCTCACCCATGTCGAATTCAAGCCGCAAGCCAACCGGCCATTCGAGCAGCAGGAGCTGATAAACGCTGGCTTCGAGGAAGGCATCGAAAAATTCGTCGACCGCCTCAACTTCTCTCTTCGGCCAGTGTTCACGATAGCCGGCAAGGCGGTCCAGACACGTCTCAAGACCGAGATGAGACGGCGGGTCGCAATGCGCGATCAGATCGAGATAGCGCGGCAGGAAATATTTGAATTGGGGCTCAATGTCCGTGCGGTCATAGCCATGGGCGGAGTTGGTATATTCCGCCAGAAGCGATGCGGAAATCGCCCTGAGCGGAAGCGTTGAGAGCTCGGTGGCTACTTGATCGCTCATGCAGACATTGCAATCGCAATAGATAAGCGGGCTGGTGAGCCCGTATCCGGCAAACATCTTATAGGCGCGTTCGATGGCTGCCTCTAAACGAGGCGTCATATGAGGCTCAACTTCGTCCCAGAACATTTATTCGAAATTCCCTCGCTTGCAATCTCAGCTTACCGGTTAGTCGCCCCATCGGAAGCCCGGGTTCATTACTACGTAGTAAGACTGCGATGCAGGGTAGGGGAGCGCCGGCGGTTTCCCTGTTAAGTTCCGGTTCATCTCCCGCCCGCTACGGTCAGAACGTTGCTGCCGAGGCACGGTCAAGGGGGACTTCATGAATCGACAGATTATTTCTTCCTTTGTTGCTTTCGGGCTTCTGGCAGCGCCAGCGGCAAACGCATCCGCGTCGACGGGCCAGCCCATCAAACTTAAAGCCGAACTCAGCCAGACCGTTCTTGCCGAAGGCGAGGAGGGCCGTGTCTATCTCCGTGTCGCGCTCGAAGGCCTTCATGTGGCGCAGGAAGGCGACCGGATTCCTGCCAATGTTGTGCTCGTCATCGACCAGTCGGGCTCAATGCAGGGCGACCGTATCGACCAGGCCAAGGAAGCCGCGCTGATGGCGTCGGAACGCCTTGGCGAAGGCGATGTCCTCGGCATCGTGTCCTATAGCGACAATGCCTATGTGCGTGTGCCGGCAGGCGAATTGCACAATGCTTCGGCGATCCGCAACGCGATCCGCGAGCTTGAAGCGGGCGGGCGCACAGCGCTTTACGCCGGCGTCAGCCAGGGCCTGCGCGAGATCAGCGAGTTTATCGACCCGTACAAGGTCAACCGCGTGATCCTGCTTTCCGACGGTCTAGCCAATGTCGGCCCGTCCTCGCCGCGCGAACTGGCGGAGCTGGGGCGCGAGGCGGCACAGGATGGCGTGTCGATCACGACGATCGGTCTTGGTCTCGGCTATAATGAAGACCTGATGACCCAGCTTGCGCTTTCCAGCGACGGCAATCACGCCTTTGTCGAGGATCCGGAAGATCTGGTCGGCATTTTCAATCAGGAGTTCGGCGACGTACTGGCCGCGGTTGGCGGCGATGTCGAGATCATCATCGAATGCCCTGAGGGGTTCGAACCCACACGTGTGCTGGGACGCGAGGCGGAGATCAAGGGCGACAAGGTCATTCTCAAGCTGAACCAGCTTTATGCACGCCAGGAAAAATACGCGCTCATCGAGGTCAAGGTGGATGCGGACCGCGCGAGCGGCGAAGCCAGCGCGGCGGCTGTCGAGGTTAATTACACCGATCTGAAATCCAAATCGCGCCGTTCGATCAGCGGCGATGCGAAACTGAAATTCAGCCGCTCAAAGGATGAAATCAAGGCGGGCGTCAACAAGACGGTCCATGCTGCCGTTGCGACGCAGATTGCTACCGAGCGCAGCGAAAAGGCCGTCCTGCTGCGTGACGGCGGCAAGATCAAGGAAGCGAAAAAACTGCTTGAGGAAAACGCGGCCTATCTTGCGGCAGAAGCGGAAAAGCTGCCGTCAGCGGCTGCGGCGCCCTTGGAGGATCTGTCCAAGCGAAATCTGACGGATGCCGAAAATTTGAATGACGATAATTGGGGTCGCACGCGCAAATCGATGCGAGCGCACCAATATAAGAACAAGGTGCAACAGAGCTATTAAGCTCGGCAACACCTTTTCCCCTGCTCCATGCCCCCTGGAGCATAAGGGCGAAGCGGTCCGGAACTCCCCTGCCCTCGAAAATCCGGACCGCTTCGCCGCCTCTTATTTCAGGAAACCCTTGGCGAGCGCAATGACCGCTTTGCTACACCATCGTCGAAAGCCCCATATAAACGTAAAATTTTAAGCAATGGCGCGTGCCCTTGTGATAAATTCCGTGTACGGGCGGCTGAGCCGGCGAGGCAAGACGCCCGCTTCTGGGAGAGAACAACAGGGGGGAACCACATGTCTCGACCAACTTTTGCAATCTGGCTGATTTCGACGCTGCTGGCAGCGGTCGTTATCCTGAAGACTTATGCAGGCATCACCATTCCGGTCATTACGCCGATCGTCGCCGGTCATAGCTTCGAGACGCTTTTGATTGCCTATGTTCTGCTATGGATAGGCGTGGTCTTCCGGGGATTCTAGGCTGAGTTGGAGCCGGATCAGTTTTGGCGGAAACATTTATTTTGCTGTCATTGCGAGGCCAAAGGCCGAAGCAATGACGGGAATGGTTGCGAGTGAAGTGATCCCGCTTTAGCTCACCGAAATATCCTGCGAATCGGGAGAGCTATGAATAGCTCTCCCAAGTCATGGCCTACATATTGTAGGCGCGCTCGCCGTGATCGGCGATGTCGAGGCCTTCGCGCTCCTTATCCTCGGTGACACGCAGGCCGACGAGGATGGCGATGATGCTATAGACGACAAAACTGCCGACGCCGGACCATGCAATCGTCAACAGCACGGCTTTGGCCTGGATGATGACCTGGCCGGCCATGTCGTAGACTGCGTTCGGGCAGGAGCCGGTGAAGGCCCCATTGACGACTTCGCAATTGGCATAGTCGACGACGCCCGCGCCGCCCAGGGCCGGATCGGCGACGATGCCGGTGCCGAGAGCGCCGACGATGCCGCCGATGGCGTGCACGCCGAAGACGTCGAGCGTATCGTCATAGCCGAATGCGCTCTTGATCGTTGTCACGAAGAAGAAGCACACGACGCCAGCGACGAGGCCGAGAACGAGCGTTCCCATCGGGCCGCCAAATCCGGAAGCCGGCGTGACGGCGACGAGACCGGCGACGACACCCGAGGCAAGGCCAAGCAGGCTCGGTTTGCCCTTCACCAGCCATTCGATCATCATCCAGCTGAAGCCGGCTGCGGCGGTGGCGACGAAGGTGTTGGCCATGGCGAGCACGGCATATTCATTCGCTTCCAGGTTGGAGCCGGCGTTAAAGCCGAACCAGCCCACCCACAGAAGCGCAGCGCCGGTCATGGTTAGCGTCAGTGAATGCGGCGCCATCACTTCCTTGCCGAAGCCAAGCCGACGCCCCATCATCAATGCGCCTATGAAGCCTGCGATACCGGCATTGATATGCACCACGGTGCCGCCAGCAAAGTCGAGAGCGCCCAGCTGCCAGGAGAAGCCGGCCGTATCGGTTGCAACGCCTGTTGCTATTCCGCTCGGGCCCGGCCAGTACCATACCATGTGGGCGATCGGGAAATAGACCAGTGTCGGCCACAGGATGGAGAACAGCACGATGGCGGAGAATTTCGCCCGCTCCGCATAGCCACCGATGGCCAGCGCAGTGGTGATTGCGGCAAAGGTCATCTGGAAGCAGACCAGGACCAGTTCGTGGATGCCGACGCCGAGCGAGAAGGTCTCGACCAGGCCGCTGATCTCGACGCCGGAGAGGAACGACTTGCTGAAGCCGCCGAAGAACGGAGCGAAGACGCCATACCCCTCCGTAAACGACTCGCTGTAGCCCCAGAGGAAGTAGATGACGCAGACGATGCACTGAATGGCAAACACCTGCGTGATCACTGAAAGCATGTTCTTGGACCGCACCAGGCCACCGTAGAACAGTGCAAGGCCGGGCACCGTCATCATCAGAACTAGCGCCGTGCTGATCATCATCCAGGCGTCATCCGCCTTGTTGAAGGTCAACTCCGGTGCCGGTGGCGTGGCCGCCTGGGCGAAGGCCGGATCGACGAGCAGGGCTGCAAGCAGAAGCCCCCCGGCCGATCCCGCTAATGTTATTGCCAGTCTTTTCATTGATTCCCCCTGATTAAACGGCATCTTCGCCGGTCTCGCCCGTACGAATTCGTATGGAATCATCGATGGGCGAGACGAAGATTTTGCCGTCGCCGATCTGTCCCGTTTTCGCGGCCGCAGCGATAGCGTCGACCACCTTGCTGGCGGATGCGCCGGGCACCACCACTTCCACTTTGAGCTTGGGCACGAAGTTCACCTGATATTCTGCGCCCCTATAGATCTCCGTATGTCCCTTCTGACGCCCGAAGCCCTTCACTTCCGTGACGGTCATGCCCTGAATGCCGATATCGGTGAGCGCCTGCCGCACCTCATCGAGCTTAAAGGGTTTGACGACGGCCATGACCAATTTCATCTGACTTCTCCCTTTGAAATGCAGCTCTCCCATTCACGGCTTCCCGCACCTTCCGTGTCAATGGGCTCTCATGACGCCTGAATGAGAAAGCCGGAGTCAAAATCTATGCCAAGTCACAAGACTCCCGTAAAGGCCTGAAGAATGGAGCGTTGACGGACGCTGACGGCTCGGAGTGCTTAAGAAACAAGCAATTGCAGCCTGAAATTTAATCAGTCGCCTGGAAATTGGGCGTTATGAGAAACTGTAAAATTCCCCTCCGGCGGATTGCGGCCGGATTTTAAACTCTTGTGCAGAGATTGCGCTCATGCTGATGTGACGGATTCATAACAAGATCAAAGGAGACGTCTGCAATGGCAAGTGTATTCAAGACGATTGAAATCATGGGTGAATCGTCCAGCAGCTGGGACGATGCGGTCAAGACTGTGGTCACCGAGGCCGCCAAGACCATCAAAGGCATCAAATCCGTATGGGTTAAGGATATGAG
>CAYOUP010000261.1:0-5276 GCA_964407125.1 uncultured Hyphomicrobiaceae bacterium
GGGGCAGACTAAAAAATTGCGATATGTAGCAGCTGGATTAAGAGGTATTGAACATGCGCATGAGCAATTCTGTAATGATTGCCGTTGCTTTAGTGTGCGCCCTCGCTGCTGCTCTTCTTTCGCGGGCTTGGCTGGTCAGCCAGTCCGCGAAAGCGCCTGCCGCCGCCGTGGCGGAAGCCCAGCCGAAGCAATCCATTGTCGTCGCAACGCGCGACGTCAAATATGGCGACAAGATCACTGAAAAAGACGTGAAACTCGTGCCTTGGGCAAGCGATGTCCTGCCCCGTGGGGCATTCACGGATGTTAATGGCATGCTGCATGGCGGCAGCCGTACCGTCTTGCGTGAAATGACCGCGGGCGAGCCAGTGCTGGTCCACAAGCTGATCGGCGGCGAGAATGACAATTCGCTGCCGGGCAAGCTCACCGAGAACATGAAGGCCGTGACCATCCGCGTGAACGATGTCGCGGGCGTCGCCGGTTTCGTTCAGCCGGAAGACCGGGTCGATGTCTTTCTGATCTACTCCAAGAACAAAGACAGCGCCGCCGCCGGCTCATCCGTCATCGTTCTGCTCCAGAACATCCGCGTTCTGGCGGTCGACCAGACGACGAGCCGCGCGGATCAGCCGACACCGGCCAATGCCGTCACGCTCGAAGTCAACACACAGGAAGCCCAGAAGCTGACGCTGGCCAGTTCGGTCGGCAATCTGTCGCTGGCGCTGAACCGTCTGGACGGCACGGCCGCAGTCGAGAACATCAGCACACTCAGCTTTGAGGACATATTGAATCAGGGCCGCGTCGTGAATGGCGCGCCTGTCCCGGAAGGGTATTCCGGGCCAATTGTTACTGTCACCCGTTCGGTCGAAAGAAAAAACTACAATGTTCCACAGGATAATCGCACGGATGAGGACTGGCAGCATCAGGTTTTGAGTCATCAGGGGAACAGCACGGCCCCAAGTCAGTAATCGCGTCATCAATATTGGGCTGTGCAAGTAAAAGAAGGGCAGGGGGACGATAATGAGTTGGTCACAAGCAGCGTTTCGCAGGCTTGCTGAGCGCATTGATCGTTTAGTGGCGCGATGGGGAAAGCATAGCGTGTTCGATATCCACAGCAGAGTCTTATCCGTAGCGCTGATCGCGCTGACGCTTGGCGTTGGTTTCGGCGCGGCGCCAGCCAATGCGGTCGAACCGGTCGATCCCGATGAAATCATCGCGGGCGGCAGCGCCAACGGCACTTCGCGCATCTATCAGGTCTCACCGAGCGAAGACCGGATCGAGGTCCAGGTCACGCTGAACAAATCTGAAAGCATCCGCGTCGGGTTGCCGTTCAGTGAAGCGCTGGTCGGGAATGCTGAAGTCGCCGACGTTATTCCGCTTACCGATCGCTCCATCTACATTGTCGGCAAGAAGATCGGCGTGACGCGCCTCGCGCTGCTCGACAAGAACAAGCAGCTTCTCGGCATTGTCGATGTCGAGGTGACTTACGATCTCGATGGTCTCCGCTCGCGCTTTCGCGGCAATCCAAGCCTTGATGGCGTGGTCGTTCAGTCCGTGAGCGGCAAGATCCTGCTCACCGGCACTGTTCCCGATGCCGTGGCGATGCAACAGGCGCTGACGCTTGCGAAGCAGGTTTCGGAAGATGATGTCACCAACGCCATGAGGGTCGCCTCGCCGCAGCAGGTCATGCTGGAGGTCCGTTTCATCGAAGCGAACCGTTCCGCTTCCAAGGCTCTCGGCGTTGAATCCTCGATCTTCGGCGGCAAGGTGAAGAGCTTCACCGGCGTCGGCAGTTTCAGCGGCGATACGAGCAGCGGTTTCACAAATGACCTCGCATCGGGCTTGGTCAGTAACTCGGTTCCTTTCGGTTCGCTCGTTGCCAGCATTGTCGCGGGCAACACCAACATCGACCTATTCATCAAGGCGCTGGAAGAAAAGGGCGTCGCCCGCCGTCTCGCCGAGCCGAACCTGGTGGCGCTCTCCGGTGATACGGCGAGCTTCCTGGCCGGCGGCGAGTTTCCATTCCCGGCTTCGTCAAAGGACAATGAAATCAGCGTCGAATTCAAGAAATTCGGCGTCGGGCTCGCCTTTACACCGACCGTGCTTGCCGAGGGCCAGATCAATCTGAAAATCGAACCTGAAGTCAGCGATCTCGATCCCACGAGATTCATCAAGGTTGCCGACGGTGTCGAAATTCCGAGCCTTGTCGTCCGCCGCGCTTCAACCACCGTGGAACTGAGAGACGGCCAGAGCTTCGCCATTGCGGGTCTTCTGCAAAGCAACCATGCGCGCTCCCAGGACCAGCTTCCCTGGCTGGGCGATGTTCCCGTGCTTGGGGCGCTGATGCGCAGTGCGGCCTGGCAGAAGGAGGAAACCGACCTCGTCATCATCATTACGCCGCGCCTTATCAAGCCCGTGCCTCCCGGCCAGAAGCTGGCGTCGCCGCTTGAGAAACGCATCCCGACAAATGAGAAAGAGTTCTTCCTGACCGGCCAGCAGGAAGTCGATACTCAGAAACCGGATGCATATTTGGGTCATATTATCGACTGGACGGATGAAGACTCTGTCGACGACGAGGGATGGAAGGGGACAATCCAATGAACCGCGATCTCAAGATGAACGTGAAACGTGCTCTGACGGTCGCTGTAACGGGCGGCGCCATCCTGTTTCTCGCAGGCTGCTACGACCGGGACTATTACACGCAAAGCGACTCGATCACGCTTGGCGCGGGTGATGCCGTCGCGACGAATGCGGCCACCCAGACAATCGATCCGTGGCCGCCTCATGCGAAGGATACCGATATCGACCTCGAAGGTCCGCGCGCCGTGGTCGCTGTCGAGCGCTATCAGACCAACACCTCGCTGAAGCCGAAGGGGCTGCCCAATTCGGCCGCACCGACGGCGGGAAGTAGCGGACCGAATATCACAAATTGAATGAGGGATTACGGGCTGCCCACGATGGCGGGAATTGAGAACGTTTGAGCCAGATTCAGGTGTCGATATGTCAATAATGGAGAAGTTGCGGCCAGCCTCGGCTATAGTAGCCGATGACAGAAACAATGCCTCAACAACTCGCGACAAGATGGCCAGACCACCTATATTGCTCGGCAGTGCACCGGCCGATGTTCTGCTGATCAGCGAAGATCTCGAACTGAAATCGGTGATTGCAAACGGCTTCACGGAAAAGAAGCATTTCATCCTCAAATCCATCAAGGGCGCGGTTTCGGAAACCGAGAATTTCCTCAATCTGGAAACCTTGCCCGGCGTTCTGCTGCTTGACCTGAAAACGGCGGGCGCGGATGATCTGGCCGCGCTTGAGCGGATCAAGCGCGGCGCCTTCGCCGATATTCCGGTGATCGCGCTGTCGAGTTTTCTCGATCACGACATCGTCCGCAAGCTGGTGCAGATCAAGGTCGATGACTGGCTGCCGAAAGATGCCCCGTTCACGGACATCTACCGCGCCTGCGAGAAGCTCTACCGCAAGCCGACTGCGCAGAAGCTCAACAAGGACGCGACCTGCTACTCCTTCGTGCCTGCCTCAGGCGGTGCGGGGACGACGACGCTCGCCATCGAGACGGCTTTCCTGATCGGCCGCTCCAAGCGCCAGCTTGGCAGCACCTGCCTCGTCGATCTGAATTTCCAGGACGGCTGCATCGCCGATTATCTCGATATCTCGCCGTCCTTCCGGATCGAGGAACTGGCGAGCGCTCCGGGACGGCTCGACCGCCAGCTTCTCGACGTCATGCTGTCGCGCCATGCCTCCGGGCTCGCCGTTCTGGCGACGCCGCGCGTACCGGGCAAATTCATCGAAGTGGATGAAGCCCTGATCGGTATGGTCCTCGGCCTGCTTACGCGCTCGTTCGATCAGGTTATCATCGACCTGCCCAAGAGCTGGTATCCCTGGATGGATAATGTGATCTGGGGATCGAACCACGTCTATATCGTAACGAACTTTACCGTTCCGGCCCTGCGCCATGCCCGCTATGTGCTGGACGCGATTCTGGCCAAGGCCGTCAACGACGCGCGGGTTTCCGTTATCGTCAACCGCCACCGCGAGAAACTGCTGGGCGGCGGGCTGAAGAAAGCCGATGCCGAACAGCTCATGCGCGACTGGCTGGCGGGCTTTATTCCCGATTGCACCGACCTCGTTCACGAAGCAATCAACCGCGGAATGCCGGTTTCCGAGGTTGCCAAGGGAAGCAAACTGGAAAAAGCGCTCCGGCGTATTCTGGAAAAGAGCGTTTAGCACGAAAACGGTGTTCGAGCCGGGATAGGGACAGATGTCAGATCGTTTTCTGCCAGGGGGTGAAAGGTTTGGGGGCGCTATGCGCAACGGCTTGAAGCCGGGTGTGCCCGCCAAATCCGAGGCCCGCATGACCGACGTCCTGAGAGACGACATGCGGCAGATGAACCAGGAGCTGATCGAGGCGAAGGTTCGTCTGCACCGCAGGCTGATCGACGATCTCAACCTGCCCATGCTTGAACGGCTGTCACGCGAGGAGCTGCGCGTGCAGATCTCCGAGATCGTGTCGGAATACGTCAAGAGCGAGCGTATCCTGCTCAATGCGCGCGAGCTGGAAAGCTTCACGACGGAAGTTCTCGATGAACTGACCGGGCTCGGCCCGATCGAGCCGCTGCTGAAAGACCCGACCGTCAGCGACATCCTGATCAACACGCATGAGAAGGTCTATGTCGAACGCTTCGGCCAGCTCGAACAGGTGCCCGTGCGTTTCAAGGACGAGGCGCATGTGCTGCGTATCGTCAACAAGATCATCAGTGCCGTTGGCCGCCGCGTGGACGAGTCGCAGCCGATGGTCGATGCGCGCCTTGCCGACGGGTCGCGTATCAACGTTGCCGTGCGCCCGATCGCCGTGGATGGCCCGCTCGTGTCGATCCGCAAATTCGCCGAACAGGCTTATGATCTCGACGGTCTCGTCTCCGTCGGCACGATGACGCAGAAGATGGCGGACCTGCTCAAGGCGGCGGTCAGGGCGCGGCTGACGCTGGTCGTCTCGGGCGGCACGGGTAGCGGTAAAACGACCCTGCTGAACGCGCTTTCCTCCTGCATCTCGCACAAGGAGCGCCTCATCACGATCGAGGACGCCGCCGAACTCCGCCTTCAGCAGCCCCATATCGGACGGCTCGAAACCCGCCCGCCGAACATCGAGGGACGCGGCGAAATCCGCCAGCGCGAACTGGTCAAGAACGCCCTGCGCATGCGCCCCGATCGCATCATCGTCGGCGAGGTGCGCGGCGAGGAAGCCTTCGACATGCTTCAGGCCA
>CAYOUP010000262.1:0-5231 GCA_964407125.1 uncultured Hyphomicrobiaceae bacterium
CGAAAAAAGATCGTAATGCCTGAACAGGTCCGCGGTTGCCTGTGCTGGGAGGAAGAAAAATCTATAACGGTAACAGCATCGCCAAGCCACCCGTGATAAATGGAACGGGTAGCGACAGAAGCCAGCGCAGTCTCGTAAAGCGCACCCCGAGCAAGGGCATCTCATAAACGAGATCGCGGTTCAGGTTTAGGACCGACCAGCCTGTCACATAGCTGATCAGCGCCGCCTCACTGGCTCCGGCCTTGAGTGCGGCCGCGCTGATTGCAAAGGCGACAAACGGTCCGCCCGGCGTCAGCGGACCGAAAATGGACGCGAGCATGACGCCCATAAATCCGGCTTCCTTGCCAAACAGCATCGCTATGTTGTCCTGGGGGAGCAACTCGGCGAGAAAGCCAGCGCCAACCAGACCCACCGAGACGCGCGGCACGATAAACAAGGTTGTCGAGACTGCCCGTCTGTAGGCCTCGTGGAGCAGCGCCTTGTCCTCGCGCCATAATTTGCGAATCAGGTAGAGGCTTGCAGCCCAGAGCAGAACGGTTCCGACGACTATGCTCATTGCGCAGGGTCCAGTCTGAGCCTGAAGCGGCGCACGATCCAGCCAAGCGCGACAGGGACGGTGAAGGTCAAGATGACGCGTAGCAACACCAGGTGAGGCGGCAGGAAAGACATTTCCCAGATCAGCGTCCGGTTCAGGCTGAGCAATGCCCAGGCCGTCACCATCGTAATGCCAGCGGCAAGATCGGCGCCTGCGGCCATCAGACCGCCTGCAAGCGACAGTGTCACGCTCGGCCCACCCGGAATGGCGATGCCCGCCAATGCGGCCGCCCAAAGACCGCGAAAACCCGATTCAGGCCCAATCCATTGCTGGACCTTTTCGCGAGACAGCATGAGCGGGATGATGCTGGCCAGAAAGACACCGCTGATGATTTTGGGAAGCAGCAGGATACCGAATCGCAGGTTCTCGCCCAAAACCGTCCAGAAAACGGTCTGGCCTTTCTGTATCCAGACAAGTACCGCACTGACCAGGGCAATCGTGAGGATGATTGCAAAACCGGTGTCAATGATCTTGCGATGCGTAGGGGCTGGCGGTTCGTGTTTCAATTTCAGCTCGCTTTCCAGCTCTGATTTCCGTCCAACACATAGCTGATCGCTGCGTGCTTTACATGGCAAAGGGATGGGAATGTAACCGCGTTTGCGTCGTGTCGATTCAATAGCCGTATCAGCAGAGTTTTCCCTAAGCTCTCTTCGCCAGCCGAAACTCATGGCAAAATCGTTCATGCCGTGGCAAGCTTCCAGTCTGGGAGAAGAAGAACGAACAAGGTCGAAGCCATGAAACTTACCGGCGAAAAAATATTGCCCTTGCCACAAGAGCAGGTCTGGTCAGCGCTCAATGATCCTGACGTTTTGCGTCAGTCGATTCCAGGCTGCGAATCCTTCGAGACGCTGTCCGATCACAGCTATCAGGCGACGGTCGCCACGAAGATCGGGCCAGTGCAGGCCCGTTTCAACGGTACGGTCAATATCACGGATGCCGATGCGCCAAATGGCTATACGCTGTCCGGACAAGGCAGTGGCGGCACGGCCGGAAGCGCCAAAGGCTCCGCGAAAGTGCGGTTGGAATCTGTTGAGGGCGGAACGCGGCTCACTTGGGACGCGGATGCGCAGATCAGCGGCAAACTTGCGCAGATCGGTTCGAGGCTGGTCGAATCCTCCGCCAATATGATGGCGAACCAGTTCTTCAGCCGTTTCGAGCAGATTCTGGCTGGTGAAACGCCCGAGGCCGAACCACTGGTTGTCAGCGCATTTCTGCCGTCATGGCTGAGGATCGCGGCATGGGGCGGAGTGCTTCTCATCATTATACTGATTTATTTCCTGACGCGCTGAGACAGGCTCAACGGCGGGGTTTTGCAAGCGCGCTTGCAAGATCGGCGAGGCTTGTCAGATTGTGGCAGGGACGCATTTCGCTGACATGGTGCTCCAGCTCGCGCGCGCCCGCGGCGATCGGCTCATACTGGTCGTAACGCAACAGCGGATTCAGCCAGATCACGCGGCGGGCCGATGCGCGCAGACGCCTTGCTTCGTCGGTGATGCCCTCGCCGCCCGCGCGGTCAAGTCCGTCCGTAAACAGAAGAACGGTGGCATTCTGGCCAAGCACGCGGCGCGCCCAGTCCTGATTGAACCTGTGCAGGCTTTCGCCGATGCGCGTGCCGCCGGACCAGTCCTTGACGCTTCTTGAGACTTTCGCCAGGGCGACATCCGGATCGCGGTCGCGCAGCTCGCGCGTAATGTTGGTAAGCCGCGTGCCGAACAGGAAGCAATGCACCCGCTCGCGCGCATTCATCAGGGCATAGAGAAAATGCAGGAACAGCCGCGCATAGGCATCCATCGAACCGGATATGTCGCAGAGCACGACGAGTGGCGGGCGGCGCGTGAGCGGTTTCTTGAACAGCGGCATGACTGCCTCAGTTCCGCGCTGGCTGGATGAGCGAAGCATGCGGCGCATATCGATCCGTCCCCGCACGGCGTCGGATCGGATAAAACGTCGTGTACGGAGCTGAGCTGTCATAAGTGCCAGCTCGGCGATCACACGTCGCGCGGTCAGCAGCTCTTCAGCACTCATCTGTTCGAAGTCTTTTTCAGCAAACGTTTCAGTGTCGCTGGCGCTGCCACTTGCATCGAGCTGCAACTCGTCATGTTCGCGTGCTTCGAGACCTCCGCGTCGAAGGAACAGGCTATCGGCCAGACGCCGCGCGATCGGATCGGCTGGTTTGGCCTTCGCGCCTTTCGCTGTCGGCGTCATGACGGACAGCAATTGCTGAAGGTAAGCCGGATCGCGCCAAATGAGCTGAAATGCCTCGTTGAAGATCTGGCGCTCGGATGGACGGCTGACGAAGACGCTGTGCATCGTCCAGTAAAGCGTTTTCGGATTGCCGAGCCCCGCCGCCATCACCGCATCCGTCGCGAGGATAACTTTCTGAGGTCCGACCGGCAGTCCTGCGGCACGCAGCAACCGGGCAAAATGCAGGATATTCCGCGCAATCTTGCCACCATCGGCCTCAGCGGCTGCGATGTTTGCGCCGAGCTGTGTCGGGGATTGGCTATTCTGAGGCATTCAACTCTAACCATTTCCCGCATCAGCAGCCGTCTGTCTCGCGCGGGACTTGACCTTTTCCAGGATCTTCGTCGCTTCCGTTCCCTGTATCCGGGCGATGTCGTCCTGATATTTGAGCAACGTGCCGAGCGTCGAATTCACGTCCTCCGGCTCCAGCGCGACGCAATCGAGCGAGGTCAGCGCCTGCGCCCAGTTGATGCTCTCGGCAATGCCGGGGTTCTTGTAGAGGTCCATGGCGCGGATCGACTGCACGAATTCCACGATCTGCCTCGTCAGCTCGGCAGGCGCTTCCGGCACTTTCAGCGCCAGTATCTCCGTTTCGCGAGCAAGCGTCGGGTAATCGATCCACACATAGAAACAGCGGCGGCGCACAGCGTCATGCACCTCGCGCGTCCGGTTCGAGGTCAGGATCGTGACCGGCGGCTCGATTGCTTTCACCGTGCCGAGTTCCGGTATCGTGATCTGGTAGTCGGCAAGGATTTCAAGAAGAAAAGCCTCGAAAGGCTCATCCGCACGGTCCAGTTCATCGATCAGCAGGACAGGGCTTTTGCCTTCAACCGAAAGCTCAAGCGCCTGCAACAAGGGCCGTTTGAGCAGGTAATCGGCCGTGTAAATGTCGCGCTCGATGGACGCCGTATCGGCCTCGCTGCCTGCTTCCGTCGCGCGAATATGGAGAAGCTGGCGGCTGTAATTCCACTCATAAGCGGCCGATGCCAGATCCAGACCTTCATAGCATTGCAGGCGCACAAGAGGGCGCTCCAATACCGCCGCCAGTACATTCGCAAGCTCGGTCTTGCCGACACCAGCTTCACCTTCAAGCAGCAGCGGCCGCTTCAGTTTTAGAGCCAGAAAAACGGAGGTGGCGATGGCCTCGCTGGCGAGATAGCCGCCCTTGGCCAGTAACGCTTTCGTTTCCTGAACATTGGAAGGCAATTGCACCATCAGGTCACCTGTATGATCCGGGCACTGATTGCATCAGAAAGCGCTTTCGGGGCAACGAAAAACACCGCACGTGGCGTTCCCGCCGCTGCCCAGACGATCTCATATTGCAACAGGTCTTCATCCATCAGCACACTGACCGGATTTTCATGACCGAATGGTGGAACGCCGCCAATGGCATATCCGGTCATTTCGCGAACATAGATCGCGTCCGGCCTGTCAAGTGCTTCGCCGAGCGCAGACGCTACGCCTGCTTCGTTGAGCCTGTTCGTGCCAGACACAAGCACCATATAGGGCCTGCCGCTCTCAGCGCCGCGAAACAGAAGCGACTTGACGATCTGTCCGACCTCACAATCGCAGGCGGCAGCCGCCTCGACGGCTGTGCGTGTGCTTTCCGCCATCTCCATGACGGTGACGTCGAGGCCGAGGGCGTGCGCCGCATCCTGCACCTTTTGTGCGCTGGCGGGCAGCGCCTTCGGCTCCTGAGTCATGCGTTTGCGGCCTCTACAGCGCGTTCGGCCATCGTCGTGATCAGCGCCGCACGATACTCCGCGCTGCCATGCATGTCGGTCATCAGATTTGCGGAGGAAACCTTGATCCCACTAACGCCGGAGGGCGAGAAATTGCCTTTCAGCGCCTGCTCCATCTCCGCGACGCGGAACACGCCGTTCTGCCCTGCCCCCGACACCGCGACACGCGTTTCGCCCGAGGAGAAGATTCCGCCCGATTTTTGCGCCACGAAGACGCTCACGAGACAATAGCGGGATGCGCGCTGCTCGAACTTGGCGTAACCGGCCTTGTCCGGGATCGGAAAATGCACGGCGGTAATGATCTCACCGGGCTGAAGCGCGGTGGAGAACAGGCCGGTGAAGAAGCTGTCCGCATCATACTGGCCGCGATTGGTCACGACGCTTGCGCCGAGGCCGAGGAGCGCCGCCGGATAATCCGCCGCCGGATCGTTATTCGCGACGGAACCGCCGATCGTACCCCGATGGCGGACCTGTCGGTCACCAATGCCGTTTGCCAGCTTTGCCAGTGCGGGAATGGCGGACTTCACCTCGGCGCTATCGGCAACCTCGGCATGTGTCGTCGCCGCGCCAATAACCAGATTGCTGCCGTCTCGCCTGATGCCTTTCAGCTCGGCAAGCTGGCTGATGTCGATCAGCGCCGATGGCTTCGC
>CAYOUP010000263.1:0-5177 GCA_964407125.1 uncultured Hyphomicrobiaceae bacterium
AGATCTTCAGTTGCAGGATCAGCTGGATGGTAAAGACCAGCGCGGTAACCGGCCACAGAAGCGGCCATGTGATCCGCCGAAATGTCGTCCAGCGCGACGCATTATCCAGAGCCGCCGCCTCGTAAATCTCAACCGGGATAGCGCGCAAGCCGGCAAGGAACAGCAAGATCGAGAACCCGGCCGTCCACCATATGGTAAGTGCGCCTACAGCGGGCATGAACCAGATAGTCGTCTTGAAGATCGGTACCCGTTCCAGCCCTACCCAATCGAGCACATGCATAAAGATCCCAAACTGGAAATTCATGATCCAGTCCCAGATCCGAAAGACCACCGAAACCGGCAGAATGTAAGGCAGGAAGAACAACGCGAGCACCGTAACCTGCAACCGGCCCCTGAGCCGTGCGATGCCGAGCGAGATGAGAAGCGCAATGAGCGTGCCAGGCGCCACCGATAACAAGACGAAATATGCCGTATTCCAGACTGCCGTGCGGAAACGCGGATCATGGGGGAGCCGCTCATAATTAGCGAGTCCGACCCAGGAGCCCTCACCGATCAGCGGTGCATTCGTGAAGGAGATGCGGAACATCTGGATCGTCGGATAAACGAAAACAAGCGCATAGATCGCCACGAAGGGGGCGACCAGCACGAGCGCGATCAAAAAGTCCTTACGCCGATTGCGGAGCATGTGCGGCCTCGTAGCGGGGCCGCCCCGAATATGGAGCGGCCCTCCATTCCCTGAGGACGTTACAGAGCATTCAGCTCCTCTTTGATCGCCTCGACCGCTTCAGCAGGTTCCATCTCGCCGTTCAGCGTCGGCACAAAGTAGGTCGACATCACATCATATATTGGACCGGCTACCCCCGCGAGAGTCGATCTCGGATCGAAGATCATGTTGGCAGTAAGCGGCGAATAGGTCGCATTCGGCTCCATTGCCTTGTATTCGGCCGTCTCGGTGACGGGCTTATATGCCGGAATATGACCGGCGGTCGCCCAGAACAGCGAATTGTGGTCGATCCATGAGATTACCTCACGCACGGCCGCGCGTTTTTCTGCTGGCATCTCCTTACCCTTGTTCTTCGGGATCGCGAAGGTATGGCTGTCTGCATAGGTGCAGGGGCGGTCGAAGATCACAGGAATTTCGATTGCGCCCCAGTTGAACAGCTTACCCTGGCTCGCCAGGTCGGTCATCGTCGGCACTTCCCAGACACCGTTGATCATCATTGCCGCCTCGCCTGAGGTAAACAGCGCCACGGTGGAGGGATAGTCGGTGTAGGTCGACTGTAATCCAGCTTTGGTCCAATCCTGCAGCACGGCAAGGGCGTTCTTCAGCTTGTCGGCATTGTCGCCCTTGAGGAACTCGCCATCCGTCAGCAATTCACCCGATTGCTGACACATGAAAGAGTAAACCGTGCGGTACATGAAACTACCATCGGCAGTCACCGAGCCGAGTGGCCACTTCACTCCGGCATCCTTCAGCGCCTGCAGCGTGGCGGTAAAGTTGTCCTTCGAATCAAGACCCATCGGCTTGCCGTCATCGGTTAGCCGGCCAGCTTTTTTGAGCAGATCCCGGTTGTAGTAGAGCACGATCGGGTGAGTATCGAGCGGCACGGCGTATTGCTTGCCGTCGACCGTCACGGCGTTCCATGTTGCGGGCGCATAGTCGTCCTTGCCTAGCCCCATGGCACTCCAGTCATCGGACGTGATCTCGTCGAGAATGCCCTGGCTGACTGCGAGCGGAATACGGCTGGCATGATATGTCATCACATCGGGAGCTTCACCGACCGCGGCCGAGGTCTGTACCTTTGCATAGAAAGGCACCCCCCATTCCAGCGTCGTCGCATCGATCTTGATCTTCCCCTCATGAGAGGCGTTAAAATCCGAAATCAGCTTCTTCATGCGCACGCCGTCGCCGCCGCCGAGGAAGTCCCACCAGACGACGGTCTCCTGGGCATATGCCGCCGACGACGACATCAAGGTCCCCGCTATCAAAAGGCCCTTGGCCAAAGCACTCATTTTCAACATTGCTTATCCTCCCTGTGTATAGCCCGTGGGCCCGGTGAAAACGAACTAAAGCACCCTGATCATCGAGTAGGAATGCGCCGGCACGGTCACTCTGACCTTGTTGCCGTTCAGTTCCGCTCCCCCCTTCATTTCCGGCTTCACATTGTCCGGATTCTTTTCTGTATTCGTCGCCTCCAGATCGTCGTGCTTGATCAAGGTATGCTCGACCGTCTTCGCCGCGCCGAAGCCTTCGATGGAGAGGCTGATATCCATCGGCTCGCCGCCATTGCGATTGACTGCAAAGAAGGTCAGCGTCCCCTCATCGGCGTCATGGACACCCGCAATGTCGAGATAACTCACACCGCTGGCCACATCGGCGTCATAGGACGGGCAGTCTACATCGAGGTGCAGGGCGGTTCCGCGGCCGTAACGCGATGCAAACTGGAACGGGTAATAGATCGTCTGTTTCCAGGCCGGACCTCCCGGCGCGGTCATGATCGGGGCGATGACGTTGACAAGCTGGGCGATGCAGGCAATGCGAACGACATCCGAACGGCGGATGAAGGTGTTCAGAATGCAGCCGACCTGAAGCACGTCCTCGAAATTGTAGATGTCTTCAAGAAGCGCCGGAGCATGGGGCCAGCCCCATTCCTTCATGCGCTTGGCGTCGTTTTTCCGCTCGTGATACCAGACATTCCACTCATCGAAGGAAATCTTTACGTCGTTCTTGGCCCGCTTCTTGGCCTTCACGTAATCAATGACACCGCTGACCGTGCTGATATAGCGATCGAGTTTTTCCGACAGAGCGAGGTACTCCGCGGTATTCTTCTCGTAATTCTCGAAATACATGTGAAGCGAGATGTAATCGACCTGCTCATAGGCCGCTTCCAGCACGGACGCTTCCCATTGCGGGTAGGTCGGCATGTTCGAATGCGACGAGCCGCAGACAACCAGTTCCAGCTTGTCGTCGAAGGCGCGCAACGCCTTTGCGGTCTCATTGGCGAGATGTCCGTATTCCGCAGCGCTCTTGTGCCCCACCTGCCAGGGACCGTCCATCTCGTTGCCGAGACACCAGAGACGAACATCCCAGGGCTCTGCACGCCCGTTCTTCTTGCGGAGATCGGACCAGTAGCTGCCGCCGGGGTGATTGACGTACTCCACGAAATTACGCGCCGCGTCGAGCCCGCGGGAGCCCAGATTAACCGCCAGCATCATTTCTGTGCTGGCGGATTCCGCCCATTCGGCAAATTCATGGATACCGACATGATTGGATTCGGAGGTGTGCCAGGCAAGATCAAGCCTTGTCGGCCGCTCATCCTTCGGGCCGATGCCGTCTTCCCAATTATAGGCCGAAACGAAGTTGCCGCCGGGATAGCGACAGATCGGCGTGTCCAACTCGCGAACGAGATCTATAACGTCGCGGCGCATGCCGTTCTCGTCGGCCGTCGGATGATCGGGTTCGTAGATCCCAGTGTAAACGGCACGTCCAAGATGTTCCAGAAACGAGCCGTAGAGCCGCTTGTCAATATCCGCAATCGTGAAGCGCGAATGCACCGTGACGCGAGCTTCCACCCCGTCTCCTCCGTGTTTATCAGAAATTCCGGTTTATACCGGACTTGCTGTTATTTTAAGCGTCAGGATAGGGAGTTCGTCAAGGCACATTTTAATGACAGCGGATCAGGTGGCGATGCGCAGCACGATATTCTGGTCGTAGTTTCCGAAACCTCGGCCGAAAATGTTTATACCGCCGGGATGTTCCGCATCCTCCTTCACGCCGATGCGCAACCGGATCGAACGGTGCTGGTCGATGAGAAGGTCGTCCAACGTCACGTCCGAGATCTTCACACCGTCGATGAAGCTGCCGTTTCCGTTAATGCGCCAGTTCTTCAGCTTGCCGTATTGGGAACCCGCTAGCTTCCACCAGCCGGGTGTGTAGACGCCGCGCTTGTCGCCGAAATCGCCTGGCGACGTCCACGTTCCGATGTCGATACCGTTCACCTGTAGGAAGATATCGGAAGGCCAGTCGGCAGCCGTTCCGGGCACCTCGGAGCTTAGCTCCATGGAGAATTCCAGTGCCTTGGGTTTCGTGCGGTTGAGCTTGGTATTATTGGGAAACTGATACTCGACATAGCCCCGCGTAAACCAGAGCAGCCCGGCTTTCATCCGCTCGGGCTCGAGAAATGTGTCCGGCACGTCGAGCAGTCCGATAACTCCGTCGACCGAGCAAAGGCCGCAGGGGCCGGTCACCTCGCATTTCGTGTACAGGCCAAGCGGCATGGAAACCTCAATGCTTCCATCTCCGGCCGCCGGAAGGTCGTCGCGAAAACCTACGAGAATTTCGGTGAAGGCCGTCCTGCAGACTTTCTGGCTGCCCTTGCGCGCCTTCCGGCTCTCGGTCGTGATGAGGCCCGCGTCTTCGAGTATCTGCAGGTTGGATGAGACGGTGGACTGCGGAAGTCCGAGTTCGTCAGCGATCTGGTTGACGTTTTTCCCTTCGCCTCCCCGCAGGTGTTTAAGGATTAAAACACGAATTTCGCTTGCGAGTCCCCGGATCACGTCGGGACGTTCCGAGGGGTCGACTATCAGGACTTTTCCGCTCATGCCAGATCCATCGTATGGGACAATCATCGATGAATATCAGCAAAACTGATATAAATAAAGAGTCGGAAAATATTGGATCTCGCCGAACTGAGGCCAAACGCGTTGGACACAGCGGCGGTCGGTCATCCGCGATGATGAAGCCGTGCAATTCGTTCAACACCAGCTGCCGTTACCGGCGGCACAGTGCCGCCGGCTGTCGCTTTCTGGCGGAAGGCGGCTGTCAATCGTCCAAATCTCCATCGAACGATTCACCAGCAGCCTCATGGACATTGCGTTTGAGGTTCTTGCGATCATGGTCCTTATAGCCGTGCTCCGTGCCCTTCTCATCGCGGATGCCGTCGTCCTGAGAAGCGAGTTTTTCGGTAGCTTGCGGAACTTTGAGTCCCTGACCATTGGCGGGATCATCGTTAGAAGCCATGGAGGCGCCAGCAAAAGCTGTCAAAGCCAGCGCCAGAGCCGGTGCTATCAGAAGCTTATTCATTTTATCATCTCCATTCAGTGTTTACAGGAACGGCATGGCCGTCCACGAATGGGAACATCGCATAACGTCCCTGACGGACTCCCTTTGATTTGTG
>CAYOUP010000264.1:0-5135 GCA_964407125.1 uncultured Hyphomicrobiaceae bacterium
GGCTGACGAAAATGCAGCGCGGTACCGGCTTGTCGTCATAGAACTGCGCGATAAAACTCTCCAGAATCTCCTCCACTTCGACCGAACGGTCGGCGCGCGGGAAATAGGCGCGGTTGCCCCAGTTTTGACCACTGCGGAAGAAGAACACCTGAATGCAGCTCTGACCGCCTTGGCTGTGGATGGCGAACACGTCCGCCTCATCGACGCCGCGTGGATTGATGCCCTGCACCGCCTGCACATGGGCAAGCGCCGCCAGCCGGTCGCGGTAACGGGCGGCGCGTTCGAACTCCAGCGCCTCGCTTGCCTCCTCCATCATCGCGTTCAGCTTTTTCTGTACGCTGTCGGTCTTGCCCGCGAGAAAACGCTCCGCCTCCGCGACGAGCCTGCCGTAATCATCAAGGCTGATCTCGCCGGTGCAAGGTGCGGAGCACCGCTTGATCTGGTGCAGCAGGCAGGGGCGCGTGCGGCTCTCATAGACGCTGTCGGAGCAGCTTCGAAGCAGGAAGGCGCGTTGCAGCATGTTCAGCGTGCGGTTGACCGCGCCCGCTGATGCGAAAGGCCCGTAATAGCTGCCTTTGACAGTGCGCGCACCGCGATGCTTCTTAAGCTCCGGCGCGGCGTGTTGTTTTGAAATCAGAATGTATGGGAACGACTTATCGTCCCGCATCAGCACATTGTAATGCGGGCGAAAGCGCTTGATCAGGTTCGCTTCGAGCAGCAGCGCCTCGGACTCGGTCGCTGTGGTGACGAACTCCATCGAGGCGGTCGAGGTGATCATCCGCATGATCCGGTTCGTATGGCCGCCGAGCCGGGTATAGTTCGACACACGCGCCTTCAGGTTCCGCGCCTTGCCGACATAGATCACCTCGCCGCGCGCATCCATCATGCGATAGACGCCCGGCCCCGTGCCCAGATGCTTCAGATAGTTCTGAATAATTTCGGGGCCGGTTGCGCGGCGCTGTGCCTTGCCGGTGTCTTCGGTTGTATTTTCTGTATCGTCCACGTTTCGCCTAATGCAGCCTGTCCCAAGGCCCGCGCGTCATGGTTCCTGTCTTTCTTGGAGGAGCAAACAACAGGAAGACCGGCAAAAGCACAAGCCCGGCGATGAACCCGCCAATATGCGCCCACCACGCGATGCCACCTCCCATGCTTGGGCGCATGGCCTCCCATGTCGTCTGCAGGAGCTGGATGCCGAACCATATCACGGCGTAGCTCAGGGCCGGAATGGTGAAGATGAGCGGTATGAATATGATGGGGATGAGCAGCGTCAACCTGGCTTTCGGAAAACACAGCGCATAGCCGCCGATCACGCCGGCGATGGCGCCAGAGGCCCCGATGATCGGCACATAGGACGCAGCATTGAAATAGCCATGCGCATAGGTCGAGGCAACCGCACAGAGCAGATAGAAGACCAGGAATTGCGGACTGCCGAGGCGGTTTTCGAGTGACGCGCCGAAGATGAACAGCGTCCACATGTTAAAAATGATGTGCAGCCAGCCGCCATGCAGGAATGTTGCGGTAATGAATGGCAGAATGTCGAACAGCCCCTGTCCCGGCCTCAGCGTGCCATCAGGCAGGAAATGATAGCTCGGGAACATCGCGAATTGCGAAATGATGAAATCCGGGTCGGGCGTGCTGATCTGGACAAGAAATACCAGCGTATTCACCAGAATGATGCTGTAGACAACGACAGGCGTTGAATATTTCGGGACAGAATCTTTGATTGGAAACATACACTATCCGCAACCCGGGCAAATGGTCGGCTCATTGCGCCAGGCGCCCATTTCGCCCTCAGCTGCCGCTTGCTTCTATTATAATTTAGGGATTCGAGGGGTTTTCGCCAGTGCTGAAACGCTCTGCGCACCTTGATTCCCCTCGGTAGAGGCGATAGCCCTTCATCATAACACTGACTGAACGTTGCGCACGAGGGGCAAGCATGGGCAGGTTTTTACTCGGACTGGTCATCGGAATTGCCTTATCGTTCGGCTACGTGCGCTGGGGCATCGCATTGCCGGATTTTCTTACCCTGCCGGAACGGCTGCGCGGCAATATCGTTTCAACGGCGATCGAGGAGGATCTTTACGATCTCGGCCAGCCTATCGAGACGCGGCAGCGCGCGCTTGAAGTCGTCTTCGCTTCGCGCTCCAAATTCGCGGTCGAGGTTGACGCCGAATATGGCCATCCGTTTCTGAATGCACTCTATAGAAAGCGGGCCACGCATGAGGCCCGTCTCCTGCGCGGGCAATGGGATGCGTTCGACATGGCGCTGAAAAAGCCCGCACTGCGCTCGGCGCTTGAGAAGAAGCATGGCGTAACGGGCGAGATCGCCCTCAAGCAAGCGATGCTGTTCTCAGCCTACCAGGAAAAGCCGTTTCTTGTCCGCTGGGTTGCGGAACAAGGGCCTGACAAGCCGACACCGGAAACACTATTGCCGCTGATTAAAAAACTCTCCGTACTTCCTCAATGATTGGCCAGTCTGTGAATGCGTAAGCTTTAGCGGCTCGTCAACGCGAGTGAGATGCCCGATGCGACGAGAAACGCGCCGACGCCCTTATTGAGCCAGCGGAACATGCGGCCGGTCTGCAGAACGCCGCGAGCCAGCCTTCCGCCAGCGGCGAAAATCGCCATCGCCACGACTTCCATTACCAGGAAAGCGCCACCCATCTCCATGAGCTGGGCAGAGGCGGAAACGGATGGATCGAGGAATTGGGGGAAAAAGGCGGTAAATGTTGCAATCGCTTTCGGATTGCCCGCGGCAAGAAGGAATTCGTGCCGCGCCAGCTCACGCACACTGACGATGCCTTCAACCTTCTCCTCAGATTGTTCGAAGCGGCTCCACAGCAGCTTGATGCCGACATAAACCAGATAGGCCGCGCCCATCCATTTGACGATCATGAACGCCATCTCCGAAGCGGCGAGGAGTGCGCCGAGGCCAATGGCAACCAGCGTGATCATCATGCCGAATGCGACAAGCCGCCCGAACGCACCCAGCATGGCATGGCTGAAGCCGAAACGCGCCGCGTTGGAAAAAGCGAGCATATTGTTCGGTCCCGGCGCCATGTTGATGGCGAAGCATGCCGGGAGGAAGAGTGCCCAAGTGACGGCGCTCATGTCGGACTCCATCTATGACGGGATTGCAATCGTTGCGCCGCAGAGTGTTACACGGAATTTCAGCCCGAGCCAAGCCAGGCGAGCGAGCGTTCCAGATATTGCCGCCCATTCTCGCGCTGCCACTCGCCATGCGCCATGATCACGCGCTGCGGGTTCCATGCGAGCAAGGTGTCACGCGCTTTTCTGGCCTCGGCCCGCTTGAGGAAAGACAGCCGCCATTCCAGCGGCGCGTAGCCCCGTCCCTCAACGATACCCCACAGACGCGCAATCCCGCGCTGCCACCAACTCCAGTGCTTTTGCAGAAATGACTCGCTGAAGTTTTCCGACAGATCGGCCATGATAACGGTCGCTGAAGGATGATGGAAAAAGACGGCTTCATCCAGAAGCGGTGAGCCCGTGAAATGCACCATGCCGATTTCGTCACCCCAATCGGAAGGGATGCCGTTGTCGAGCGGCGTCTCGAACGGCAGATCGGTGCGCTTTTCGATTACAGATTTCGGCCCGTAAAGGCGCACTTCCGGATATGCGCTGCGCCATTGCTCCAGATAGAGATAATGAAGCTTGTTCGGGCTGACGAGATATCTGACAGGACCAACTTCATCGACCGCTGCTTTCAATTCAGGCGTGAGGTCAATTGGCGACCAGATCCATAGATCGCCGCTCGCAAGGCGAACAATCACTGACCGTGTCGGATAGGCAAATCCGTAGAAGTTCACGCAGGCGCCTTCGGCGATCCAGATACCGTAGAAACGCGTTCAAGCTCTGTCAATCTGCGCTCCTGTTATGATGTTGACAGGTAGCAGTCCCCAGGATGACTCCAATAGGATAAGGATACGGCGAAATGATGCGTATGGCCGCCTTGATGGCTCTGTCTTTGCTTTCGATCACCGTCCCAGTCAAGGCACAGGATATCGATGTGGATTGCGACAATGCCAGCTCCAATGTCGAGATGACCCATTGCGGCTGGCAGGAATTCGAGCGCGCTGATGAGAAGCTTAACGCGATTTATCAGGAAGCGATCAGCCATATCAGGGCGACCGGGAGCGATTTACCGGCTGGTGCGGAGGAATGGGAGAAGAAACTGCGCGAGACCCAAAGAGCATGGGTCACCTTCCGCGATCTTAATTGTGATGAGCTGATCAGGATCGAATGGGGCGGCGGCAGTGGAACCAGCCTTGCGACTGCAACGTGCCGGACCGAGATGACGAAGTCGCGGATTACGACACTGCGTGAACGCTATGTCGATAGGTAGACGTCCGGGAGCGATAAAAACAGCCCGGAGCGATGTCCGGGCTGATAGTTCTCGACAGTAGGAAGAAAAGACGGACCGGCCTTAGCTGGTCCGCCATTTTCGTTACGCGATTTGGCTGCCGCGTCCGAATTCCGGATAGGCTTCGATGCCGATCTCGATCTGATCGAGGCCTGCCATCTCTTCTTCCGCCGTTGGACGCAGTCCGAGGATCGCGGCCAGGACCAGCCAGACAATGGTGCTCGCAAGGAATACGAATATGCCAATTGCGACCACGCCAATTGCCTGAACGCTGAAGCTTGCACCCGTATTGCTGATCGGCACGGCCATGGTTCCCCAGATGCCACAGAGCAGGTGGACAGGGATTGCGCCGACCACATCGTCGATCCGCATCTTGTCAACGAGCGGAACGGCGAAGACCACGATCGCGCCACCAATGCCGCCAACCATAATGGCGATCGGCACGGACGGTGCGAGTGGCTCAGCCGTGATGGCAACGAGGCCGCCGAGAGCACCGTTGAGCGCCATCGTAATATCAACCTTGCCGTAGAAGACCTGCGTCAGGACCATAGCGACCACGACACCGGCACAAGCTGCAATGTTGGTGTTGACGAAGATCCTGGCGACAGAAGACGCATCGGAAAGCGTGCCCATGGCAAGCTGCGAACCGCCGTTAAAGCCGAACCAGCCGAGCCACAGAATGAAAGTACCCAGGGTCGCCAGAGACATGCTTGATCCGGGGATGGCCCGGGTTTCGCCATTCGGTCCGTATTTG
>CAYOUP010000265.1:0-5108 GCA_964407125.1 uncultured Hyphomicrobiaceae bacterium
AACGGATGCGTGCGGAAGGCCACAATCTTGGCGGCGAACAGTCCGGCCATATCGTCATGACGGACCACACAACGACAGGCGATGGCTTGGTTACGGCTTTACAGATCCTCGCCATCGTCGTGACGAGCGGCAAGCCGGTGAGCGAGGTGTGCAAGCGCTTCGAGCCAGTTCCGCAGCTGCTGAAAAGTGTGGCGACCAATGGCGAGAAACCTCTGGAGAACGCCGCCGTCAAATCCGTGATCAAGAAGAACATCGACCGGCTTGGGGATCGCGGCAGGCTTCTGATTCGTCCCTCCGGCACCGAGCCGGTCATCCGCGTCATGGCCGAATGCGACGATGAAGCGCTGGTTTCATCCGTTGTCGGAGATATTGCGGAAGCGCTTGAGGCAGCATCAGTGCATTAGGCAATATGGGTTTAATCGCTCCAATGATTGCCGGGACGCCATTACAGTCCGCCGTGGTTCGCGTGAAGCGTAGCGGAAGTAGTCTGTAATCCTCAAAAGTTTAGACTTGATGCACATCAATCTGAACTTTTTACATTTATATATAAATATTTAATCATTACAACGTCTTTGTAAAACTCAAAATGTCGTCGATGTAATTAACAATCAAAACATCTGATCAACGTAAAATTGAGACCCATTTGTGGAGTCTTTGCTTTATGTTGCGCGTCGTCTCATGCCTAACGACCCAGCACGATTGGCGTCTTGTATTGCTTGCGGGGTTGCTATGCTTGCTGACGAGCATCGTAGCAATGAGTCTGTTTGAGCGCTCGCGGGCTGCGCTTGGAGGCACACGCCTTCTCTGGCTTGTAACCACGAGCACGGCGGCAGGCTTCGGCATCTGGGCAACCCATTTCATCGCGATGCTTGCCTTCTCACCGGGATTGCCATTCGGCTATAACTTGCCGCTTACAATGATTTCGCTTCTGGCAGCCATCATCATGACTGGCGCCGGATTTGCGATAGCAGCCGGAGGCGCTGCGCCGCTAAGATCCGTTGCCGCCGGTATGGTGGTTGGTCTCGGCATCGCCATAATGCACTATACAGGAATGACGGCATTCGAGGTGCCTGGGCACATCGAATGGGCATTTGATCTTGTTGCCGCCTCGATAATTCTTGGGTGTCTTCTCAGCATTGCCGCCATACTGGTTACGCAGCGTCTCAAATCGGCGCGATCCGATTCGCTCGCACCGTCGTTCCTCGCCCTAGCCATTTTTTCACATCACTTCACAGGCATGGGCGCTGTCACCATCGTGCCAGATACGTCGATAGCAATATCGCCGTTGTTGCTCTCGCCTTATACCCTCGCCATTGCGGTATCGAGCGCGGCTGCCGCGCTATTGGTGATAAGCTTCGCTGTGGCATACGCTGCACATGCGACGCAGAAGTTGATTGATGCGTCGGATGAAAGAATTGCCCTTCAAGCCAAGAATTATGAAATCGCTCTCAAGAATATGACACAGGGCGTTTGCCTGTTCGACAGTGAGAAGAGGATTGTCGTTGCCAATCCCAGTTACGCAGAAATCTATGGGCTGGGTCCGGAAACAATTGAACCGGGGACACCTCTTCGGAAAATTCTTGAAACACGTGCTGCTATGGGGAGGTACGATGAAAATTTCGATGCCCAAGAGTACGTAGAGATGGGTGTTGCGAATTTTCATAAGGAAGTGAGTGAAATCCTCCCGCTTTCCGGCGGACGTAGTATAGCCGTTCTGCGCAAGCCACTGCCCGATGGCGGATTGATCAGTACGCATGAAGACATCACTGAAAGGCGCCGTGCGGAAGAGCAGCTGGCATATCTTGCGCAGCATGATGCACTGACTGATCTGCCAAATCGGGTCCTTATGCGCGAACGTCTGCAACAAGCTATAACCACCATGCATGACGGCGGACGGCGCCTGGCTGTGCTGATTCTGGATCTGGACCTCTTCAAGGAGGTCAATGATACTCTCGGTCACCCGACGGGAGATTTGCTGTTGAAGATTGTCGCGAAACGGCTAAGCAACTGCCTTAAAAAAGGCGATACCGTTGCCAGGCTGGGAGGCGATGAATTCGCAATCATTCAGAAGTTGGACGATCCGGCTACGGACAGTGCCGCTCTCGCAAAACGGGTGTTGAAGGTCATAGATCAACCCTTTGAGCTTGATGGGCATCGCGTAAGGATCAGCACCAGCATTGGCATCGCGATTTCTCCGTCAGATGGCGATTTGCCGGATACCCTTATTAAACACGCGGATCTCGCTCTCTATCACGCCAAAGCCAAGGGTGGTGAAACCTATAGTTTTTTCGATCAGGAGATGGAGCGGCGAATAAGAGAGCGCCGGGCGCTGGAAACAGATTTGTCCAATGCGCTGGCGAATGGCGAGTTTGCGTTACTGTATCAACCTATTCTTAACCTTGAGTGCAATGAAATTCGCTGTTTCGAGGCGCTGGTGCGCTGGTATCATCCCGAACGCGGAGAGGTTCCGCCCCTGGAGTTTGTCCCTCTTGCTGAAGAGACCGGCCTTATCGTAACGCTGGGTGAATGGGTTTTGCGGCAAGCCTGTACGGACGCGGCAGCATGGCCCGATCATGTGACGATCGCCGTCAATCTTTCACCAGCACAATTCAGGTCGCAGAATCTTGCCGAAATGGTCGTGCGCACACTCGCTTCGACTGGCCTGCCCGCACAAAGATTGGAGCTGGAGGTTACGGAATCGGTCATGCTGTCTGATGAGAAAGCAGCTTCCGACGCACTACGGCAACTGCATGACATCGGCGTCAGGCTTGCGCTCGACGATTTTGGCACAGGCTATTCCTCGCTGAGCGTGTTGCGCAAATTTCCGTTCAATAAGCTCAAGATTGATCGCAGTTTTGTAAGCGAATTGTCGGCGGCAAACACGAAAGCGCTCGCTCTTGTGCGTTCGGTCGCGCAACTCGGCGCCGACCTCGGTATGGCGGTAACGGCTGAAGGCGTCGAGACCGCTGATCTGATGTCCCTTGTCCGTGCGCAAGGTTGCACGAATGCGCAGGGGAACTACGTCGGCTTGCCAATCCCAAGGCACAAAGTCGAACGTCTGCTTGACGTAGGCAATGCTGATCGGGAGGCTGACAGAGGCGACCCGATGAAAGCCACGGCGTGATTAGCCGCGCACACCGATCGGGGCGTCCTACTTGAACTTCCGGAACAGTCCGGTCCGGTCGAACATGCCTTCCAGATCCGTCATGCGCTCATAGGTGGTTTCCCAGGTTGCGGACTGGATCTGTGCGACCATGGTTTCGACCAGCATCAGCATGACTGCAATGGAGTCCCATGCCGAGGGCGCTTCGATGCGGCAGTTGAAGCAATGCGTGGCATACTTCGTGATGGGGGAACCCCACTGGTCTGTGAAAATCACGATCCTGATATCCTTTTCCTCAGCGATTTCCGCAAGACGCAGGATGTGGTTCTCGTAGCGGCGAATGTCGAACATGACGAGAACGTCACCGGCTTTGACATCGAGCAGGAAATCCGGCCAGGCGCTGGCTCCGGAACGAACGAGGGTTACTTTCGGGCGGACCATGCGCATCAGGCTGAAGAGATAGTCGGCCAGTGTCCGGGTGATGCGCCCGCCCGCGATGAAGATCGACCGTTCGGGATCGGCGAGCAGTTCGCAAGTCTTGTCGAAGGTTTCCGGATCGAGCTGCGCGAGCGTCTGATGCAGGTTCTGCACGACCGACTCGGCAAAGCGGTTGAGGATGTGGGTGTCCGGCGCATTTTCCGCCCACAGATCATGCTTCACGATGGGATTGGAGATTTTCGCTTCCAGCTCGCTGCGCAGTGCGGCCTGAAACGTGGGAAAACCCTTGAAGCCAAGCTTTTGCACCATGCGCGCTACGGTCGGCGTCGAGACATCGGCCTTTTTCGCAACCACCGTGATGCTGGCCAGCCCGGAGACCGGATAATTCTCAAGCAGTGAATTGGCGAGTTGCCGCTCGGCGCGGGTGAGCGTCTCGAAACGCTCTTGAACAATTTCGGAAATCGTTTTCGGGCTGGCAGTCAATTGCAATGTCCCTTTGAAACCTGATCTTTACCCGTCTCAGCCCTTTGTATAAGGCGCAAGGAAAGCATCCGTTAAGAAAGGAAATTGACAGACACATGAAGTTTGTACAATTCTTTTCAGACAGTGAGAGGATGCTGAGTGACGGTTTGTACTGAACAATCGCTGCTTAAGGAGCCGGACGGTCCCGCCGTACTGACCGAGAATGCGGAGGGGACAGGGCCGTTTCTCATCGTTTGCGACCATGCGAGTAACAGAATCCCCGCCTCGCTTGGCACGCTGGGATTGAGCGAGACAGCTCTTCAAAGCCATGCTGCCTGGGATCCGGGTGCCTACGGGATCGCGGTAAAATTGTCGTGGCTGCTTGATGCGCCGCTGATTCACGCTGGATATTCCCGCCTCGTTTACGACGTCAACCGCCCGCCGGACTCCCCTGAAGCGATCCGCGAGGCCAGCGAGATTTACGAGATTCCCGGCAATCACGGATTAAGCGCAGCGGCGCGGCAGGCCAGGGTTGAGGCAATCTATTATCCCTTTCATGCCAAAATCGCGGCCATGATCGACAAACGCAACGCGCTCTCGCATAAGACCGCGCTGATCGCGCTGCACAGCTTCACGCCGGTCTATCACAGTCAGAAACGTGATGTGCAGCTCGGCATTCTTCACGATGCCGACAGCCGGCTCGCAGACGGCATTATGGCCTGCGCCCCGCGATTTACCTCGCTGAAAACCGAGCGCAACAGACCTTACGGACCCGAAGACGGCGTCACCCATACCCTTGCGAAACATGCTATCCCCCGCGGGCTGCTCAATGTCATGATCGAGATCCGCAACGATCTGATCGTCAGCGAGGAGGAGCAGTCGGCCATCGCGCAGACCTTGGCGAACATGCTCTCCAGCGCTCTCGACAGCATGGTTGCCGACGATGTCAAACCTAACCAGCCGGGAGTCGATGATGCCCCCAGCGATTAAAGCCTATGTCCGGTATGTCGAGGCCTTCAACCGCGGCGTCGGCCGGATTGCGATGTATCTGATCTTTGTCATGATGGCTATCCTTCTGTGGTCGTCCTTTTCGAAGACCTTTCTT
>CAYOUP010000266.1:0-5107 GCA_964407125.1 uncultured Hyphomicrobiaceae bacterium
CTGTTCGCGGTGACGCTTCTCACATCATCAGCAGTTTACGGCGTGGCAATCTGGCGGAATACGGAAAGCGGCCTTACCCCGGCTTTACGCACATCACTCGGCCTCGGCCTGAACCTGACTTTCGTACTGACGGTGATCTTTGCCGGATATCTCGCGAATGGCACCAGCCACTTCGTCGGTGGAAATCTGTCCGACGCAGAAGGCGCGCCGATCATGGACTGGGCGCGGGATGGCGGCGATCTCAGAGTGGCGCATTTCTTCGCCACCCATGCGATGCATTTCATTCCCTTCGCAGGTTTACTGGCCGCTATCACGCTTCCCGACAGCCGTGCAAAGACAGTCGTCTACATTGCGACCGCCGTTTTCACAGCCTTCGTGATTTTCACATTTGTGCAGGCGCTGATGGGTGTGCCGTTTCTGGGCTAACACGGCAAGATCTATCGAAATCCCCGCATAGGCGGGGATCCAGAATTCCGATAGCGCTGGATCCCCTCTTCCGAGGGGATTTCTTTAGGTATTAGTGGACGTTAAGCCGCCTTCGCCGATGCCTTGGCGCGCAGCAGCATCCCGAACAGATCGCGCGGCTCGTCCGGGTCGGCGAGCATGTCGAGATTTTCGTAGAATGGCTCGGTCTCCAGCAGCTTGCTCAAGTAACGGAGGGCCGAGAAGTCCTCGATGGCGAAACCGACGGAGTCGAACAGCGTGATCTGCGAAGGCGACGCACGCCCCGGCTTCTCGCCGTTCATCACCTGCCAAAGCTCCGTCACCGGATGATCTGCATCGAGCTGCTGGATTTCGCCTTCGATCCGTGTCTGCGGCGGGAACTCGACGAAAATGTCCGAGCGCATAAGAATGTCGCGGTGCAGCTCCGTCTTGCCCGGACAATCGCCACCGACCGCATTGATGTGCACCCCCGCGCCGACCATATTGTCCGTCAGGATCGTGGCATATTGCTTGTCGGCCGTCGCTGTCGTGATGATGTGCGCACCCTCGACGGCTTCCTCCGGGCTCTTGCAGATAACCGCTTTCAAGCCGTTGGTTGCCAGATTGGCCGCGCATCGGCGCGACGCCGCCGGGTCGATGTCATAGAGCCGAATCGTATCGACGCCGACAATCGCCTTGAACGCCAGCGCCTGAAATTCCGACTGCGCCCCATTGCCGATGATCGCCATGACTGATGCATTTTTCGGCGCGAGATAACGTGCCACCAGGGCCGACATCGCGCCCGTGCGCAGCGCCGTCAGGATCGTCATTTCCGTAATCAGCGCCGGATAGCCTGTATCGACATCGGACAGCACGCCGAATGCCGTCACCGTCTGCAAGCCGCTTTTCGTATTCTTCGGATGGCCGTTCACATATTTGAACGCGTAGGCCACGCCGTCACTGGTCGGCATCAGCTCGATCGCTCCCTCCGGCGAATGCGAGGCAATGCGCGCCTTCTTGTCGAAGATAGGCCAGCGCCGGAAGTCCTCCTCGATATAGCCCGCCAGCGCCGTCATGAACGGCTCCGCACCGACATGATTGACCAGCTTCATCATGTTATCGACGCTGACGAACGGCACCAGGTTCGTCGTTTTTCTTTTCATTGTTTCTGTCATGATCTAGAGGCTCCGGGTTGGACGGTCGAGAACACGCTTGCCGAACAGGCTCGCAACGAGATCGGCAAGCAGCAATGCGGTCTGGCCGCGGTGATCGAGAAACGGGTTCAGCTCCGCAATGTCGAGCGAGGTGACAAGGCCGCTGTCATGCAGCATCTCCATCACCAGATGCGCCTCGCGGAAGGTCGCGCCGCCCGGCACTGTCGTCCCGACCGCCGGCGCAATCGCAGGATCGAGAAAATCGACATCGATGCTGACATGCAACCGTCCGTTGGCTGATTTGACGCGCTGAAGAAAAGCGCGCAGCGGGGCGGCGATGCCATGCTCGTCAATGGCGCGCATGTCGGTGATCGTCACATTGTGATCCGTCAGCATTTCGCGTTCCGCCGCATCGACCGAGCGCAAACCGAGCATGCAGACATTCTCCGGCTTTATCGGCGCGGCTACGGGAGGAAAATAGCCCTCGAAGCCTTCACCACCGGTGAAATAGGCGACCGGCGTGCCATGCAGATTGCCGCTTTTCGTCGTCTCCAGCGTATGAAAATCGGAATGCGCATCGAGCCAGAGCACGAATTGCTCGGCCCCGTCATCTTTCGCGCGGCGTGCCACGCCGGGGACCGTACCCGCAGCCATGAGATGATCGCCGCCAAGGAAGACCGGGACTTGCCTATCCGCGCAAAGGTCATAGGCAACAGGTTCAATGCGCTCGATCCAGCCTGTGCAGGTTTCGAGATCGTGAACCGCCGGGTTTCGATGCGAGCGTTCAGGCGCACGATCGATTTCGAGATTACCGTGATCGGCAACGTCATGGCCGAGGTCACGAAGCGTTTCGCTGATCCCCGCAATGCGCATGGCGTCAGGCCCCATCCTGCAGCCTGGACGGGTGCTGCCTGCATCTTGCGGAATACCGAGAAGGGTGATGCGCGTCATAGGCAGCTCCATGGATACGAATCACGTTTTCTTATTATGATGAGCGTTGGTGGCAGTTTAAACGCAGTTAATTGCTCAGTTTTGATATTGAATTTATCAATTTGTGCAAATATATCATCCAATATGGATGAATTGGATCACAGACTGTTATCTGCCTTGCGCAGAAATGGACGGGCTTCGGTGTCCGAACTAGCGTCAACCCTCGGCACGACGCGCGCGACTATCCGTGCGCGGCTGGAAAAGCTTCAGAAGTCGGGTGAAGTCCTTGGCTTCACCGTCATTCTGCGCGGCGATCTTGAGGACATGCCGGTGAGCGGCATGACCATGATCGAGATCGAGGGCAAGGGCACGAACCGGATCATCAGCATACTGAACGGTTATCCGGAGGTTCAGGCGATCCACACGACGAATGGTCGTTGGGATCTGATGGTCGAACTCGGCGCGGATTCGCTGGCCGAACTGGACAGCGTTCTCAACAAGATCCGCCTCATCGACGGCATCCAGAACAGCGAAACCAATCTGTGGCTGACCACGATCCGCCGCACGCGGTAAGGGGCACCGCAACTGAACTTTGATCGTGGCCTTATGGAAACAGCGGAAGCTGTTGCAGGCCGGCGGTCTCGGGCAGGCCGAACATCAGGTTGAAATTCTGGAGCGCCTGTCCCGCCGAGCCTTTGACGAGATTGTCGATCGTGGCGATCACGATAGCGCGTCCAGGCACACGGTCCTCGAAGACATTGATCAGGCAGTAATTGGAGCCGCGCACCATCTGCGTCGCAGGCAGTACACCCGGTGCGGCAAGGCGAACGAACGGTTTCTCGCGATAAGCAGCTTTAATGGACGTACGCAGATCATCGGCAGACGCACCGTTTTTCAGCCTGACATAACAGGTCACGAGTTCGCCCCGGCTCATCGGAATCAGATGCGGCGTAAAATTCAGCACGATCTCTTCGCCGGACGCCAGGCCGATTTCCTGCTCCATCTCCGGCGCATGGCGGTGGCTGGCAACGGAATATGGCGAAAGCCCCTCCCCCGCTTCGGCAAACAGCAAATTCTGCTTCAGGCTGCGCCCCGCACCGGTCGTGCCGGATTTGGCGTCGATGATCAGGTCCTTGACCTCGATCAACTTCGACTTGGCGAGCGGCAGGAGCGCCATAAGCACAGCGGTCGGATAGCAGCCGGGACAGGCCACCAGCCGCGCATCCGCAATTTGCTCCGCATAATGCTCGCTTAATCCGTAGACAGCCTGCTTCAACAGATCCTGAGCGATATGCTCGCGGCCATACCAGCGCTTATAGGTCTCCACATCGCGCAACCGGAAATCGGCAGACATGTCGATGATCCGCAAATGCTTCGGAAGCTGAGCAATCAGATCCTGCGCCGTGCCATGCGGAAGGCCGGAAAATACGGCATCGCAGGACGACCAGTCCGCATCCTCGGCCTTTACAAGCTCCGGCGCGTCGAGAAAGGTCAGATGCGGGAAGACCTCTGCGAGAGGCTTGCCCGCATGGGAGGATGCGGCGAGAACGCCGATCTCTATTTCGGGATGGCAGGCAGCAAGACGGATCAGATCGGCGCCGGTATAGCCGGACGCACCAAGCACCCCGATCCGTATCGCACCTGCCTTCGCCATTAGCGTTTCGAGAACTGGAAGCTGCGCCGAGCTTTTGCCTTACCGTATTTCTTGCGCTCGACAACACGGCTGTCGCGCATGAGGAAGCCGGCTTTTTTGAGCGTGGGCCGCAGTTCCGGCTCGTAGAATGTCAGGGCGCGGGACAGACCATGACGGACAGCGCCTGCCTGACCGGACAGTCCGCCGCCAGACACCGTGCAGATAACGTCGTACTGGGTCTTGCGGTCGGTCAATACCAAAGGCTGTTTCAGGATCATCTGAAGAACCGGGCGCGCGAAATATTTGTCGTGATCCTTGCCGTTGACCGAGATGCGGCCAGCGCCAGGCTTGATCCAGACGCGCGCGATTGCATCCTTGCGCTTGCCGGTCGCATAGGAACGGCCCTGCGCGTCGAGTTTCTGAACATAGACGGGAGCGGCAGGCGTTTCCGGTGCTTCGGTATTTTCGCCAAGCTCGCTCAAGGATTTCAGTTCGGCCATCAGTTAACCCTCCCCAGATTTTTTGCATTCATGGCGCCAATATCGAGCGTTTCCGGCTGTTGCGCCTCATGGGGATGCTCCGGGCCTGCATAGATTTTCAGATTTTTCAGCTGCTGGCGGGACAGCGGGCCGCCTGGCATCATGCGCTGGACGGCTTTTTCCAGAACGCGCTCCGGGAACTTGCCATCGAGAATCTTGTCTGCTGTGCGTTCCTTGATCCCGCCCGGATAGCCGGTATGCCAGTAGTAGATCTTGTCCGTGCGCTTGTTGCCGGTCAGCCTGACCTGCTGCGCGTTGATGACGATGACATTGTCGCCATCATCCATATGGGGGGTATAGCTGGGCTTGTGCTTACCGCGCAGACGGGTCGCGATCAGAGCGGCGAGGCGTCCGACGACAAGGCCCTTGGCGTCGATCAGCACCCACTTTTTCTCGATGTCGGAGGGTTTGGCCGAAAAGGTTTTCAT
>CAYOUP010000267.1:0-5091 GCA_964407125.1 uncultured Hyphomicrobiaceae bacterium
CGGAATGCCGCCCCGGCATCGGTCGCCTCAGCGACGAGCGTGCGCGGTCCGCCGGGTTTCTGCTCAACCCTGGCCGCAAAGGGAAGGTGGTCGCCATTGAGCTGGCCGTGAGCATCCAGTGCCACCAGTGCATTTTTGCGCCGGCTGGCCGTCAGCTTGAGGGTATCGAGCGTCGTATCGAAAAAACCGATCACCCGGTCGATTTCAGCATCGACATCGAGACCGGGCGCATCAGCAGGCAGCTGCGCGGCGGGCGGATTAATCTTCCCGGCGGAAAGCAGCGTGCGGAACATGTTGCGGCCATCGAAGCTTGAGCCGCGTACATGAACTTTCCACACATTGCCGGCATCGAGTTCCCCGCGCATCTCGACTTTTGTTTGCGGATTGAGCACGACGACCGGCAGATTGAAAGCAACCAGCTTCTTCTTCTCATTGAGACGCATGGCGCCCTGAACATTGAAATCATCACCGCGCAGGGTGAGATCCCGCACTTCCATTGCACCGTCGCCGCTTGGTTCGGCATCGAAATTCAAGGCTGCAGCCGCACCTGCCGGCTTGGTCCAGCCGATTGTCGCAGCGGTAATTTCGGCATCCTTCAGGTTGAGACGGACGCCAAGGGACGGCGGGGCGTTGTCCCGGAAGTTGATGGCGATTTCCGCCGGTACGGGGCCACGCAGAACATGAGCCGTTTCGAGCCCCAGCTCTTCCCGCGCCTTCGCATCGAGCACGGTGCGAAGCTTCAGCGGCGGCTGATGTTCCGTTGGTGTCTGAAACAGATAACGCCAGCCGATGAGGACCGGCATGCCGTTCATACTCACTTCCCCCTCGGCGTCCAACCCTTCCGAGGTCACGTCAAAGGTAAGTTTGCCGCCATGTATTCCGAAACCGCCGGGAAGATCGGTTGCACGGATATTTTCAAGAACTGTCCGTCCGTTCAACCTCATATTTTCGAATTTGAGGTTCTTGATCAACGTCAGCGATATGCTGAATGCACTTGACGATTTCGCATCCACCTTGGGGATGGGCATGTCGAGCTTGCTGATATAGCCGAGTTTGGGATGATTGAGCAGACTCAGGACAGCACTGGCGCTGCTTTCACTTTTGAAATGAATTTCGCCTTCAGGAATGAAGGGACGCAGGTCGCCAATAATGAACTGCCCGTCGCTGAAATGAATCGTTTCGCCTGAAGGGGCGGTGATCTCGGCTGTCGGCGCGTTGAAGAAAAACCTTTGCCCGGCGACACGAATGGCGGCCTGCGCAAGATGCATTGGCGGCAGGTCCGGTATATAGTGCATTTCCACATCGCGCATGTCGAGCTGGAAATCGACGGTCTCTGGCGGGAGTGATCCGCCAGAGTCAAGGCTGGCGAGAAGATCGGCGGGAATATCAATGTTGACCGTGCCGCCGGCGATGCGCCCGGTGGGCATGCGCACACCGACCCAGTCGCGCGCATCGTGTGCGATGAATTTCGGCCAGATCAGCTTGAAAAAGGCAATTGGCATGGCGCTGATCTGCCCGGCCATGCGGATGGCCGGTGAGCGCTGGCCATGCGTGATCTCACCGGCCAGCGCGATATAGGCGTCCGCGGCCTGGATGAAGTAACGGTCGAGTTTGAGCTTTCCGATCGCAGGCTCGTAACTCCCCTCGGCCACCATGTGATCGAGAGGTATGACGGGCAGTCCGAATCGCCTGGCTCCCAGGACCAGGTCATCAGCTGAGAAATTGAACGTCCAGTGACCTGTTTGCGGCTGACGCTTCATGAAGCCGCTCATCTTGATGCGGCTTTCGCCCCAGCGCAGCTCGGACGTAATGAGCTTGATCAGGCCTTCCTTGCGCGAATAGGTCAGACGCAGGTCGCCTTCGTCGATAGTGGCGGGGTGTTTCTCATCCCATGGGGCGTAAAATTCGCCGGATTTCAGCTTGCCCCAGATTGTGCCGTTCAGGATGTCGCCATTGTCGCCGAGATCCATCTTGGCGAACAGCGAAACCGGCATCCCCCACATATGGGAAAGCTTCAGGGTGGGAAAATCGTCCTTGAAAGCGCGGGGCAGCAGATCGTCCACGCCGAGATTGACGGAAATCTGGCCGTTGTTCCGGTTCTGCTCGGCGCCGAATTTCAGCTCGAACGATTCCGTCTGTGTCTTGATCTCGGCGGTGCCCGCTATCTCACTCTCACCGTAGCCATGGTTCAGATCGACTTCGACAGAAGCCAGTTGCCAGCGGGTGATACGTCCATCGCGGTCGAAATAAACAAGCGCATCCTTGATCCCGAACGTCGTGAGATAGGCGGACTCGCCGCTGCGCGAGCGTTGAAAGAGCTGATTCAGTGCCTTGGTGAGATTGACGGCGCGGCCGCGTGCCTGCCGGATCAGACCGGCCTGTTTTTCCCCGATAACGGGCTGTCCCTGCACAACCTGAGTAGGCTGGCCAATACCGCGTGCCGATTTGCTGTTGCGCAGCGGCGTGACGGCAAGACTGCCTTTAGAGTTGCGCGGTTCGGAAAAGGAGAGCGCCAGACCGTTTTCATCGGAGAAATGGACATAGAGTTTCGGGCCGATCAGCTCGATATGGCTGGGCGCGAGGCGTCCCGACAGAAGCGCGGCGACGCTGAAGCCGCCCGACGCGAAAGGCGACTCGGCAACCGCATCGCCTTCTTCATCGAGCAGGCGTACAGCCGCCAGCCGGAATTCGATCCCGAGTATGTGGCTGGACGACCGCTGAAGCACGGCGTCGCCGATCTCGAAGCTCATGCCGTTGAGCGCCGAATTGACCGCCTTTTCGATCGGCGGCACCATAAAGCTCAGGGAGATCGGCGAATGGGAAAGCCGCGCCTGAAGGAGGCCGTAGCCCGCACCGAGCAGTATCAGGAGAACCAGCACCGTGCGCAGGCAGAAGCGGCCCCCTGACATGAGCCATCCCGATCCGCCCTTGCTGCCATAATCATATCCGCGGGCGGGAACCAGCGCACGGGAACGTGAGACGGGCGAATAATCCGGCCCCGAACGCCAGGAATGCGGGTCTCCCTGCGATGATGATCTGCGTCGGTTCATTCTACTGAAATTCGCTTTCGTGCTTCGATGCGCACAGAGCAGTATGACACGTCGATACCCCAGGCTGCTGAGCAGGCTCTTAGCACTGCCTCACTCTCAGCAGAAACTCCAAACAAATTTCGCATCTGCTGACAAATTTCTTTCGCCTGTCTATTCAATGTATTTCAATGTCAAATATCGACCAAAGGAAGGCCAGATTCGACCATGCTGAATAATGGCGACAAAGCACCAGATTTCATGCTCCCGCGTGATGGCGGAGAGACGGTTAAATTAAGTCAGTTTAAAGGCAAGCCGGTCGTGGTGTTTTTTTACCCGAAGGATGACACTTCCGGGTGCACCAGGGAAGCTGTGGAATTCTCCGCCCAGCTTGACGCGTTTCATCGGGCCGGCGCCGAAGTGCTCGGGATCTCGCCTGACAGCGTCAAGTCGCACGGCAAGTTTCGCGACAAATACGGCCTGACGGTCATGCTGCTTTCCGATGAGGACAAGCAGACGCTGGAGGCCTATGGCGTTTGGGTCGAGAAATCCATGTATGGCCGAAAATATATGGGCGTGGAGCGCTCCACTTTTATCATCGGCAAAAATGGCGAGGTTCTCAGGATCTGGCGCAAGGTGAAAGTGCCGGGTCATGTCGATGAGGTCCTGGCGGCCGTTCAGGAGCTTTGAAAGGCGTGACGGCGAAGTGACCGGCAATCTGTCGGTTAAACTTCTCCATGAATGTGAATATGAAAAGCCGGGGCGTGCATTCACGATTTTGCTTGTTTGCCCGTCGCAGAAATGCAAATTTTAGCATCAAGAATGAAGTCCGTTATTGCGTGGCCCTTAATCCGTCGTAAAGGGTCTTCATCCTAAGATTTGCCCACATGGCAAGTTCAGTTTAGGGGACTTTGGGCAACAGTCGCGAATCACTTCGAACTGCAGGCTTGGCAAAACTGTTTTGGGGCGGAAATCCCATTGAAATACACAGATTGCCAGCTTAGAACGGTGACACGCTGCCCGTCGGATTTCGGAGTAGGTGCAGATGTTTAGTAAAAAGCCAGAAAAGTCAGATAGCGATATGAGCACGTTCGACTCGCAAAAGCCCATTACGAAGACAACCAGCAAAGCTGTCGGCGGGCCCCAGGGTGGCTCCATGACAACGTCAGCCGCGTCCGCACAGCCCAAGCCGCAGGGCGTTGGCGCAAAGCCGGCGGGTGCGACCCCGGCCTATCGCGGTTCGGACCGCATGGCTCCGTCGATCATCGGCGAAGACCTGACCGTTACCGGCAATGTTCTGTCGAAAGGCGAGGTTCAGGTTGACGGACAGATTCAGGGCGACGTGCATTGCTCATCGCTGATCGTTGGCGAGAAAGCCGAGATTACGGGCGGTATTGTAGCATCCGACGTCGTTGTGCGCGGTCAGGTCATGGGCTCGATCCGCGGTGAGCGTGTTACGCTGCAATCCAGTTCGCATGTCGAAGGTGACATCTTCCATATGTCGCTCGCCATCGAACAGGGCGCCTTCTTCGAAGGCAAGTCGCGCCGCGCGGAAGACCCGATTGCATCCGCGCCGAAGATCGATCTGCTTCAGGGACAGGCGGCCGAATAATCACCGCCGGCCCGTGCCGTTTCGTTCGGTATCCTCGCCATGCATGGCTGAGCCAGTTTTTACTCGGAGCGTGAGCCTGTTCACCGGATAACAGGTTTGGCTTCGAGGTCGATTTGGCTTTTTCCAGTCGTTTTTCTACGTTCGATAGCATAGTGTGTGCTGCGCAATCATATCTGCGACGTGCGGTTGCACTTTATTTGTTTTCATCTCCAGCTGCGGGACGATGCACGCTAACCAGAATTACGGATCGGCGACTAGCCTTTCGGCGGAAACTCTGGCCGCGCAGATCCTGGATGGCCGCCGCGCCGCGCTTGCCCGCGCGATCACGCTTGTCGAAAGCAACAAGCCGGAGCACCGCGACAAGGCCAATGCCCTGCTGAACAGCCTCTATCATGCGACCGGCAAAAGCTGCCGCATCGGCGTGACCGGCCTGCCGGGTGTCGGCAAATCGAC
>CAYOUP010000268.1:0-5083 GCA_964407125.1 uncultured Hyphomicrobiaceae bacterium
GGGCGCTGACGGAAGCTGTCCGGCGCAGGCCCTATCAGGTCGTGCTATTCGATGAGATTGAGAAAGCGCATTCAGATGTGTTCAACGTCCTGCTTCAGGTGCTGGATGACGGCCGGCTGACCGATGGACAGGGCCGCACGGTCGATTTCCGCAATACGCTGATCATCATGACATCGAATCTGGGTTCTGAGTATCTCGTTCATCAGGCTGATGATGAGGAGCCGGAGATCGTTCGCGCGCATGTCATGACGACGGTGCAGCAACACTTCCGACCCGAATTTCTGAACCGTATCGACGAGATACTGGTGTTCCACCGGCTTAAACGCGAGCATATGGCCGCAATTGTCGACATTCAGATCAAGCGGCTTCAGAAACTGCTCGATGAGCGGCAGATTACGATCGAGCTGGACGATGCGGCCCGGGAATGGCTCGCGCGGGAGGGCTATGATCCTGCCTATGGTGCACGGCCTTTAAAACGCGTCATTCAAAAGAGCGTGCAGGACCCGCTGTCTGAACTCGTGATCGAGGGCAAGATCAAGGATGGTGACACCGTCCGGATTTCCGCGGTCGATACCGGCCTTATCATCAATGGGCAGGAAGTAAGACAGGCCGCAGCCTGATCCAGCTCGATAGACTTCCAAAAAGAAAGTGGCGGCTCTCGAGCCGCCATTTTTCAGTTTGTGGTGATGCTAGGCGCTTCAAGTTTTATTGAAACGCTATTTTGCTGGTCTTCCCAATAAAGATACCCGAGCACGCCTACAGCGGCTACGAGAACAACAATTAACAGTGCGCGCATTTTCAGTTCCTTTCAGAATTGTCTTTTCACTCGCTCATTCAGTGCGGCATTTAACAAACGTCCCGGCTCTGCGAAGGTTCCCAGGCGCATACTGCAACGAACATGTGTGAATCCTGGCTTTCACGCCAAGCTCGGCTTGACAAATCAGCAACGAAACATTGCGATGCAGCCATTAACGCTTTTCAAGCGATATGGGGCCGCTTATGCCGTCATATTTGCCGATCAGACGATGGATGGACCCGGTCGAAAGGGTTCGCACGGCAGAAGGTTTGCAGGCGCTCAGGCAGAATTTGCGAGCGGAAGTGACCGAGCGGGCTGGCCGCGATTCCTTGCTCATAGCAACATGGAATCTGCATGAATTCGATTCGAATCGGCATGGCCATGGTCCGCGCTTGCGAGAATCCTTTTATTACATCGCGGAAGTGATGTCGGCTTTCGATCTGGTGGTGCTGCAAGAGGTAGGCCGGAATCTCGACGCGCTCGAAGATCTGCTGGCGATTCTGGGGCCTGAATGGGATTATGTCGCCACGGATACGATCGAAAGCGGCAGCGGAGCAGAGGAACGTATCGCCTTCGTCTATCGCCAGTCGAAGCTTATCTACCGGAAAATTTCCGGCGAGACCGTCTTGCCCGGCGGCCAGCATATCGCAGCGCGAGGCCGCATGGCGTTGGAGCCCCAGGAGCCGGAGCTGCAATTCAATCGCGGTCCGTTTCTTGTCGCGTTTCAAGCGGCGGGCGGTTTCAATTTTAATCTGTGTACGTTACATATCCGCTATGACGGCCTCAAGGCTCAGCATATTGAGCGTCATCGGGCGCGACTTGAAACGATTGCACGTTTTCTTCGGGATCGGCAGGACCGTGAGCGCGAAGACTATATTTTACTTGGCGATTTCGGGATTGGTGCGCCGACGGATATTTTTTCGCGCGTGCTGGAGCAATATGGCTTCAATATTCCCGAGGCATTGACACGCCGCCGCGCAAAACTCAATGTGGAGCATTATTACGATCAGATCGCCTTCCGTCCCGTGGTGGATCGCCTGGAGCTGGCGGGAAGCGGCGTTTTCCGTCCTTTCGATGCGGTTTTTCGGGAAAATGACGATGACTTCAACGCCTATCGCGATCTGATGCCGGATGAGAAAGCCGACGATTTATGGAACGGCGGCCCGCAAGGCTATTACACCGATCAATGGCGAAGCTGGCAGATCTCTGACCATATGGTTTTCTGGGCAGCACTTAAGGTCGATTTCTCGGATCACTTTCTCGAACAGGTGCGAAAATCCGGCTGACGGGCGTGCAAAAACAATTCCGCGCCCGCTGGAATCTGACGATAATCCGTATGCAGACAAATGATGCCGACCTGGTCCAAATGAGTCAGGTGAGGCTGCACATGCGAACGCTAGAATTTCGCTTGACCGGCTATTCGCCAGCAGAAGCGATCCTCGTCTTGACCGGAGTGCGGTGCATCAGCTCATCGATCCGTTCGGCTTCCTTCCGGAAATCCGCAAGCATGCGGCTGTTGAGCTGACGGCTGCGCGGCACATGAATTTTCAGCGGATTGGTCGGCCTGTTATTGACCTCAACCTGGTAATGCAGATGAGGGCCGGTCGATAAACCGGTCGTACCGACATAGCCAATCAGCTGGCCTTGACGGACTTTCACGCCTTTCTTGATCCCTTTTTCAATCCGGCTCATATGGCTGTAGGATGTCTTGTAGCCGTTGCCGTGCCGTATACGGACGAAATTGCCGTTGCCGCCATGGCGGCCTGCCGTTTCAATCGTGCCGCTGCCGGCCGCCATGATTGGCGTGCCTGTCGGCGCTGCCCAATCGACGCCTGTATGCATCTTCTTGATACCCAGAAGAGGATGGCGCCTGTAACCGAAGCCGGAAGTGAAGCGTCCCGATTTAATCGGTTTGCGCAACAGGAACTTGCGGGAGTTCGAGCCTTCCGAATTGTAGAAATCGACATCTCCGTCCGGCGTGCGATAACGATAATATTTGTACTTTTCACCAGCAACCGTCATGCCGACATAAAGCAGCTCGCCAGGAGTCTCCTTGCCATCTTCTGCATGCTTTACATCAAAGAACAGCTCGAAACCGTCGCCCGGCCTGACCTTTTGCTTATAGTCGACGTCGTAGCTGAAAACACGCAGGAAATCCTGTATCAGTCCCGGTGAAAGCTCTTCCTTCAGAGCAACACTGTAAATGCTGTCGTAGAGCGTCGCGCGGCTGTTGGCATTCGTCGTTCCAGGCGTATCTATCACATTGACATGATTATCGGAAAGCCGGTACTCACCATCGACAAGTTCAACCGTGCCTTCTGGCTTCACGCCGCTGAAAAGGCTGATCCGTACCGGCTCCTTGCCGCCTTCTTCATCAACGGCGGGAGCCAGTTTCAGGCGCACTTCCTGACCGGCACGCAGATTTAATCCGCCATCTCTTGATGTGAGGACTTCGCTAATCGAATTGGCCTGCCAGGCTTTGGCGCCTGCATTTTTCAAAATACCGATCAGAGTGTCGCCGCGGGCCACGATGATCGATTCGAGTTCGTTGTTGTCGTCCGCTTTTTCGGGTTCGAAGGTTTTATCCAGGATGGTCGTATGTTTGAGTGTTTCATCCGCAGCGGCCACTTCCTCGGTACTGTCGGCAGCGGTACTGCTGCCTTCCCCGCTCAACTCGGTTTCACCTGCGGAAATGCGTGGTTGTAGACCAGCTTCAGCAAGCACAACGTCTGCTTCCGCGACGATCCGTTCCGCTTCTTCCTCTGAAAGCTGCTGCTGGTCCTCCTCCGGCAGAAAGCCGCCGGCCAGCTCGACAATCTGCATAGTCAGAAATTCATTATGCTGCGCTTTTTCTTGGTGCTCGACCGTCTCGCTCTTATCACTGGTCCCTTTTTTTTCTGCATACAGATCAAACGGGTTAAAGGGAGGAATGTCATCGCTGTTCTGTGGCTCTTCCGTCGAGAGCGTTGCGGAGACCCGGATATAAGGTTTGACATTGATGAATTCGCGATTATTGCGCCGTTCGACAACGCTGTCCTGAATGACGTAGCGTGTCGTAAGGCCCTTGGTCGTGGTTTTGATCTTGTCGGTTTTCTGCCCAAGAACGGCGGCCGTATCCTCAATCAGATTACCGGCTTCACGCGGCTTGAGCGTTGCCAGCGTGGCGCTGCGAAGCGAGCCGACGACCCCGCTGCCGTCCTCGATGCCTGTCGAGGCGTAAATGGCGATCCCGATGATAGCGAGACCGGCGGTTCCGACTATGCATGTGGATATGAACCATTTGAGCCGGGATATGAGCCGCCTGGCTTTTGCATCGCGCAGATACAGCTCCGGAAGACGGCCCTTGCCGAAAGGCTTGTAGAGCTGAGGAACCTGACCCCTCGTAGCCGGTCGCGTGGGCCGTGCCGGCAGATGGTTTTCACGCCCAACCAAAATAATCCCCCGAATTCTTGTATCCGGACCCTAGCCTGATCGTTTTCTGGCGCGTCCGGAAACCATATAAGCACGGAACTTCCGTAACCCTGCAGACTGTCATTGTTATTGCTTTTTTTGATCCACAGCCTGTTAACAGAACGAAATCTCGGAACAAACGCCGGATCTGATGATCTTTAAGCTTACGGTTTTTGATACCATTCAAATCGAATTCTGTACAAAATTATATTTTTTTCAAAGCGTTAAGTCTCTGTTAAGCAAATCGGTCCAATTTTGCTCCTATTGAAGCTGACACCTCTAATCGGGCCTTAATAAGGCGTTTTGAATTGATGTGAAGGCTGAAATAAAAAGTTTAAAATCGGGTGTTGACATCGGGGCCTGAGTGATCGTAAATAAGGGCCATCGACGACATGGTGTCGGGACGAAGCCGATACCGTTGTCTCTATGCAATACCGACACAAAACGAGGATTGATCTGTTGGCCCTAAAGGTCATCAAGACTTTTTCGTTGGAGATCGAGCAAGCTCTTGCTATCATGGGGGTTCGCTCTAATTGTTGGTTTCGCTCTTTGACAAGTGAATCAAAGGAAGAGAAACGTAGGCGGCGAAGGTCTGCGTGTCCGCAGTCAATGCGGACGGTAGGGACCTTGGCGGTCCTGCGTTTCGGCAATAACACGGTTCGTGATGTTTCTTATTGATCATCACAGGCTGTGTGCCATTTAGGACTCTGTAAATTCCTAGAAATCGCAGTGACCACCTGGAGGCATTACGCTTCTAGGTTAGACCATGATCAAAATCTTACCAATCTGAGAGTTTGATCCTGGCTCAGAACGAACGCTGGCGGCAGGCCTAATACA
>CAYOUP010000269.1:0-2652 GCA_964407125.1 uncultured Hyphomicrobiaceae bacterium
GACCGGCTTGCGGATCGGTCAGACCAGCCGCCAGACCGATACCGGCCCAGCCGCCTACGCCCGAAAGAATCGCAACGTACTGCTTGCCGTCATACATGTAGGTCATGACATTGCCGATGATGCCGGACGGTGTTTTGAACTTGTAGAGTTCCTTGCCGGTGTTTACATCGACCGCCTTCAGATAGCCTTCCAGCGTGCCATAGAAGACAATGTCACCAGACGTTGCGAGCGCACCCGACCAGACCGAGAACTGCTCGGGGATCGACCAGACGATTTCACCCTTGCTGGCATCCCACGCAATGAAGTTGCCCATATGGTCCTCGCCCTTCGGCGGGAACATGGAGAGCGTTGCGCCAACATAGGGCTGCCCTGCCGTATAGGACACACGGAACGGCTCGTAGTCCATGCAGACGTGGTTGGTCGGCACATAGAAAATGCCGGTCTTGGGCGAGAAGGCCGCTGGCTGCTGGTCTTTCGAGCCAAGAGCTGCCGGACAAATGCCCTGCGAATTGACGTCTTCGCCATTCTGCTCGGTCGAAAATTCGGAGACCACGGCCGGACGGCCATAGGTGTCCGAATTCGGGTCCATATCGACACCGGTCGTCCAGTTCACAGCCGGATCGAATTTCTCCGCAACGAGAAGTTCGCCCGTCTCACGGTTTAGCGTGTAGGCTAGGCCGTTGCGGTCGAAGTGCACAAGCGCCTTGGTCGGCGTACCTTTTACGTCGATATCGGCAAGGATCATTTCATTGACACCGTCATAGTCCCATTCATCATGGGGTGTCATCTGATAGACCCACTTCGCCATTCCATTATCCGGGTTACGGGCGAAGATCGTCATCGACCACTTGTTGTCGCCAGGACGCTGTTTCGGGTTCCAGGTCGAAGGGTTGCCCGAGCCGTAATACATCAGGTCGAGATCGGGATCGTAAGCGAGCCAGCCCCATGTGCAACCGCCGCCGATTTTCCACTGATCACCTTCCCATGTCTTCAGGCTGGAGTCCTTACCGACCGGCTTGCCGAGAACGGTGGTCTTTTCCGGGTCGAACAGAAGCTGATCATCCGGACCGACCGAATAGGCGCGCCAGACTTGGGACCCGCTATTGAGGTCATAGGCCGTGACATGGCAATGCACGCCAAACTCACCACCAGAGATACCGACAATTACCTTGTCCTTGACAACCATCGGGGCGCTGGTGCCGGTTTCACCCTTGGTCGGATCGCCATTCACGGCTTTCCATTTGACCTCGCCGGTCTTGGCATCGAGTGCAACAAGCGTGGTATCCGCCTGATTCAGGAAAATCATGCCGTTACCATAAGCGACGCCACGGTTGACCGTGTCGCAGCACATGACCGGAATGACATCCGGATTCTGCTTGGGCTCATACGTCCAGAGGATTGCGCCGTCATTGCTGAGGTCAAGCGCCATGACCTTATTCGGAAATGGCGTATGCACATACATGATGCCGTCAACGACCAGCGGGTTGCCTTCATGGCCGCGAAGGACGCCTGTCGACATTGTCCAGGCAACCTGTAGATTGCCGACATTGTCCTTATTGATCTGGTCAAGCTCGCTATAACGGTGATTGGCGTAATTACCGGTTGGCGAGACCCACTGATTTGAGTCTTTCTCCAGCTCCAGCAACTGATCATTGGCCATTGCCGGCGTTGAAATCACCCCGGCGATCAGTGCCGTTAGAGCTAATAATCGCAACCAAGCCATATCTTTCCTCCTTTTGTGTAATGCTTATAATTGACTTGATAATAAACATCCCGTCCGCTAAACATGGTCATATAACCTTAGTTAGACGGTAATATAGACTGATAATACTTTGGAATGGCGTTAGATAATCAAGTTATGCAAGTTGCACTATATTTAATCATAGGTCAGAACTTCCTCACCTTATGCGCTGACGCGCTAATTTTGATTTCTGTAAAAGTCATTGTACGGGGCGTTCATGTTAGTGACAAGGTAAGCGATACTAAATTTCATGATTCCAGCGGCTATTAGCGATCAAAGGTTCATTTCCAAAAAGGCATGAATATTAGGAGAAAAGGAAATAGACCTTTTACTTGCAATAAAATCTTGCCCTGTTTCCAATTGCATTGAGGGCATCCATATTAAAAATAAAGCTGTAATCCAGAGTTCCGCGAGGGAACGTTGCTGAAGAATTCCGGATCAGGCTCTCGTGCCACGAGAGTGAAAATGCGTGGCGCGGGAAACGATCACCCCTATCAGCCCACCCCTGAGGCTGATATTTTTCGCATGTCGGCATGCCGGATTTTACCCCCTGCCAGATGTGCGTTCTCATCAGCATTTTTCTTTCTTTGCTGCGTTTGCGTTATGCCGCATTTCGTGGCCGCACAGACTATGAGGGACGGACTCGACTTCACCTCTCCCGCATTTACCGAAGCGGAGCTGAGCCGGGCCGATGTCGTCGAGAAGCTGAAAACCGCAAAGGCGGACAAGCCCGCCGATTTCACCGGCAAAAGTCTGAATGGCATCGATTTGTCAGGGCTCGACCTGTCCAATGCCATTTTCCGCTCGGCGCGTCTCAACAAGGCTAACCTTGCAGGCAGCATTCTCAAAAATGCAGTTCTGGATCAGGCGTGGATGCTTTCCGCCGATTTGACGGGCGCCGATCTGCGTGG
>CAYOUP010000269.1:2752-5044 GCA_964407125.1 uncultured Hyphomicrobiaceae bacterium
GATCTCGATTCGGCACGCCTCATCTCCCTGAAAGGTGAAACGCAAACCAGCTTTCAAGGTGCGCTCAATTTGAGGACGGCAATTCGCCAATGATGCCCGGAAAAAGCTTTCCTTCAGGTCAGTAGCCAGCGGGCAGCAAGAATGTTGCTCATGGCCTGGTGCAGACCGGCGCCCTGCTCCTCCCGGGCGTCGGTCTTGCAAACCCTGCCAGCACCACTGGGGTCGATTGCACGGTGGCAAGCCATATTGCTCGGATTGCGCCCGGCGCGTTTGTACGTCAGGGAACGACGGTGCTTCCCTGCTGGAAACGCGAATACGGATTTAGAAACACCGCACCTCAGCTTCAGCCTGCGCCCGTTTCAGCGCCGCAATCGCTTCCTTGGCCATGGCGCCCGAGCGGAAAAGAGAGCCTTTTTCGCCCGATAGAAGACGCATCCGACTGAAAGTTTCCGCCTCGACGTAATCGTCATAGCTGAGAATGGAGGCAATCACGTCAATGCTGCATGAACATTTCTCAAGTGCCTCGCGCGTTTGCCCATTGCTGGCCATACAGCCGAATACATAATCCGCAATGGCGACTGTCGGGTAATCCTGCTGTCCCTCATGCGCGCGGAGCGGATGACCCGGCATTAGAAGAAGGACGAGGACAGCGCAACATATCGAAGCAGCTATGCCCGCCCGCCGCCAGCCAGATTTATAGCCGATAGGTATCAAGGCAACATCCCCCTGGATCGAGCCCCAGACTCGCAATATCCGGAATAAACGGCACCGGATGACGATGATGAACGAAGCAGTTAATATCAATCCTACGCCTTCAGCCCTTGCAGCGGGAAGTCAAAGCGCCATTGCCTATAAGTAACGAATTATGAGGCAATTATTGGTTGCAGCCTGCGGCTGGTCAAGCAAACTAGAAAAAGCGCCCAGACGAAGAAAAACTCAGGGAGATTAGCGATGCAGACGCGTGCAGCCGTAGCGGTCGGTGCAGGAAAACCACTTGAAATTACAACTGTCGAAATCGCACCTCCGCGCGAAGGGGAATGTCTGGTGGAGATCAAGGCCACCGGAATTTGCCACACAGATGAGTTCACGCTTTCCGGCGCCGACCCGGAGGGGATTTTTCCTGCCATTCTTGGCCATGAAGGCGCAGGCGTCGTCGTTGAATGCGGCCCCGGTGTCCGTTCACTTAAGCCCGGCGATCATGTAATCCCGCTCTACACGCCGGAATGCCGCGAATGCGAATATTGCACGTCCGGGAAGACCAATCTCTGCCAGAAGATCCGCGTCACCCAGGGACAGGGGCTGATGCCCGATGGTACGAGCCGCTTTTCAGCAGGCGGCGAAAAGATCTTCCATTATATGGGCACATCGACCTTCTCGAATTACACCGTGGTCCCCGAGATCGCGCTTGCCAAGGTTCGCGAAGACGCACCTTTCGACAAGATCTGTTACATTGGCTGCGGCGTAACCACCGGCATCGGAGCGGTGATTAATACGGCAAAGGTAGAACCGGGAGCCAACTGCGTCGTGTTTGGGCTCGGCGGTATCGGGCTCAATGTGATTCAGGGGCTGAAACTCGTCGGCGCGAATATGATCGTCGGCGTCGATATGAACAACGCCAAGAAGGAATGGGGCGAACGCTTCGGCATGACCCATTTCGTCAATCCGAGCGAAGTTCAGGGCGACCTCGTCCCCTATCTGGTCGATCTGACCAAGGGTGGCGCGGACTACTCCTTCGAATGCATCGGCAATGTCGACGTCATGCGCCAAGCGCTCGAATGCTGTCACAAGGGGTGGGGCGAGAGCATCATCATCGGTGTCGCCGGCGCAGGCAAGGAAATCTCTACACGGCCGTTCCAGCTCGTGACCGGACGTGTCTGGCGCGGCACGGCATTCGGCGGCGCCAAAGGGCGGACGCAGGTTCCCAAGATCGTCGACTGGTATATGGATGGGAAGATCCAGATCGACCCGATGATCACACACACCATGCCGCTTGAGGACATCAACAAGGCGTTCGACCTGATGCATGCCGGTGAGAGCATTCGCAGTGTGGTGCTGTTCTAGACTGCCGGAACTTTATTCGGCCGGTGGCTTAACCGGATTGGAAGTGTGCGGTGTATGAATAATGACCGGCGCTTGAACTTTGGCGCTTGCCGCGCATTGCTCGATGAGCCGTGCGCGCAAATCGCCTGCCGGATAGCCGCCCGTGCCCGTCGGCTTTACGCCATATAAGCGCATCCGCCTCGCCGCTTCGCGGATAGCCCTGTGGTGTCCCGTTCGCTCAAGCGCTACAGC
>CAYOUP010000270.1:0-5028 GCA_964407125.1 uncultured Hyphomicrobiaceae bacterium
TTTTTTGTTCCGAGAAAAAAGATAGGACTGTGATGTCCGAGATGAGGCGAATCTCGCCGATCAACAGGTTGGCCTGCCAGGGAGAGATCTGGGCTCAATATTACCGTCATCTGCCACGGGTCAGCAAAACCGAACTGCGGTGGAAGCAGATGTTAGCCCTTGCCACCATGCCAGCCTTGGGCCAGGAACAGAGCAGCCATTGGGGCATCAGAACCACATGTCTGATACACAGCGTCCGTCTCGGGGCAAATCGTCGAAACTGTCTAGACCGTCGAAATGATCAATCGGGAGGTCGCTGACCAATTCCGGCTCAGTCAAACGCAGATTCACGGCGGTCCATTGGCGCCCATCCTCTCCAGGCTTGACTGCAACATAGTGGGTGACACACCCGCAATTCGGACAGAAGTGAAAATCGATCGCCCCACCGTCAGCTCGACGATACGAATGCGATTCACCGGAAATGAGTATGTCATGGCGAATGTAGCCATACGCCCAAAGTACGCCATAGCGTCGACAGATCGTACAATTGCATGCGGTCGCAGACTCTGGCGGAGTTTCGAGCACCCAGCTCACGGTCCCGCAATGGCAAGTGCCCTTGATCTTGTTCTTCGCCATAATCTGGCCTCCGCATGATTTGGTCGCTGCGACTGCCAGCTGTTGCTCAATCTGCCGCCTGAAGGAGAGAGACAGGTCTGGCTAATCGTCTTATGGCGTACTGGTGTCCGATGATCAGAACGGGTTCCAGGTCTGGTGCTCGGTGAATTTCAGATAGGCCAGGTTCGCGCCGAGGCGCAGGCCTATGCCTGTGCGGATCGGGACCATGACCATGCCGCTCTTGCCAAGCACATTCAGGCCGAAGCCGCCAGCGACATAGGCGGAGCCGCCGATACCGGTGAAGCGGCCATAGATCTTGTCCTCATATTCGAGGTTGTAGACCAGAAACAGCGTGCTCGATCCTTCCGCGCCGACGTCATAGCCGAGCGAGGGGCCCTGCCAGTAGATCGGCCTTGTGTCGCCATTCTTGACGTTGAGCTGCCCCTTGCCGTAGCGCAGGCCTGCCAGAAAGGCCGCGCTGCCCTCGCCGCCGGTGATGTAGGCGTTCGGGCGTCCGAATTGCTGGAAGGCGTAGTTGATCGCAGCGGCGAATTCGGCGGTAATCGTTCCGAACACACCGCGTCCGGCATCGCGGATTTCATCGATCGAGTAGGTTTCGTCTTCAGGGCCAGGAGGCGGCAGGTTGAGGTCCGTCGCCGTTGCGTCCCATCCCGAAGGCGGCTGAAGGCTCTGCGGTTCGGCCGTGGCAACAGTGCGCTCCTCGGTCTTCGGCGATGTTTTAACCGCCGGCGCAGTGAAAGGCGGCACATTTTCGGTCTTGTTTGCCGATGACGGGCGGCGTTCAGGCAAGCCGGGATCGGTAACAGGCGCAGGCGAGAGCGCGGTCTTTTGCTCGTGCTCGTTCTCCACCTGCTGCGGCTTATAGGATGCCTGCTTGTCCGGTTGCGGCTTGGCGGGCTGTGTCCGGGGCGAGGTGTCCGTATTCTCGCGGTCAGCCTTCGTTTGCCGCTGCACATCGACTTTTTTCCGCGGCGACGTCTTCAGCGCCTCATCGACATTGGCGAGCATATATCCCGACTTCTGGCCCATCACGGTCAGCAGCCGGTCGCGAACCTGCTTGAGTTCTTCAAGCTTGCCGCAGTCGATCTGCTCGGCGGGCGTGCGGCTGAGATCGTCCATCTGGTTGACGAGCCGGTCGATCTCGCGGTTGAACTCTCCGACGCGGTCGTCCTGAAGCGCAGCCGCCCGTTCGCGGACGTCATCCTGGCTCAGGTTATTTTTTTCCTGAAATTGCCTCAGCTTGGCATTGTAGCGTTTTGCACCATCGGTATTCAGCTCGCGAAGCGCGCGCGCCGTCTCGTCAACGACGGTGCCGAAATCCTCCGCCGTGCAAGGCTGTGCCTGCGCCGTGTTGGTGAAGACGGCAAACAACAGAAATACAAAAATGGCAAACGCATTGTTAGCCAGCTTGTTCATACTCATGCTCCCTGGCAGGCGCGCAAAGACTCTGCCTTTCGAGGCCTGCAGAGTCCGATCCGTACCTCAAGTTTGACCAGCTTGCGATCACGGCGACCGGCAAGACTGCTTATCCGATAACTGTGGCGAGATTGCCATAATTTCGTGAGTCCAGTGTAGATAAACCGAATGAAAAGCCCCGATATCGGGATATATTCACAAGATGTGAGCCGCATCTCTTGCCGTGACCCCTGACCATGATAGCAACATTGTGAATATTGAATTGCAGGCGGCCCGCGAAGGCGCCGCCGTTGAAATCCAAGCCGATACTGCGCCATGAACCGAGTCGCTCTCCTTAAAGGCCTTATTTCAGCTTTAGGCGCCTGTGTGGGCGTGGCGCTGATGTTCAAACTCGGCGCATTATCATCGGTTCCGCTGAGCGCAATCCCTTTCGCAACGTCGATCGTGCTCGTTTCCGGCATGCCGGACGCTCCGCCGGCAAGGAACCGCGCCATTATCCTTGGCCATCTGATTTGCGGACTGATGGGCGTTCTGATGCATCTCAGCGGTTTCGAAGCTCCGCTCATGGTGGCGGCCGCCGTCGGTGCAAGCGTCGCCCTGATGCTTGCCTTCGATGCCTTTCATCCGCCTGCGGGGATTACGCCCTTCGTTCTTTATGCTTCGCCATTCAATTGGCATTTCCTGCTCGTGCCCGTGCTCACGGGCGCCGTTACGGTCGCCATTCTCGCGCGCACCATCCAAAAGCTCATGGAGCTGGCGGACAAACTCTCGCAGGAGCCGCCTGCCGCTTCCTGAACTAAAGCCCGACCGGTTAAACAGAGGCCGAGAACCGAAATCCCCGCGAGGGCGGGGATCCAGAAATCTCGCCATATGGATCCCCTCTTTCGAAGGGATTTCGTACGAGGCTAAACAGATGTCTCCATGTAAAATGATCACGCTCTACGGAGCCCAGCGGTAAACCCACCGCTCGGAGAGCGGCTTGCCGGACTGGCTGATCTGGAAGGAGATATCGGCCTGCTTGTCGCCGTCGGGGATGAATTCGATGGTTATGCGCTTGCCGTCTATATAGGGGTTGGCGGCAACGGTATAGGCCCAGACCACCCCGGTGCTGGCGGTTACCTCGTAATCCCAATATTCGGTCACGGCCTCCGCATAGAGATCACCGCCCGCGACATCGAAAATGAAATAGCGGCTGTGAGGCGCCTGCCCCTTGCCCGCCCGCGTACTGTGAACGGTGGCGATGTGGCGTTTGACCGGGACGTCCTCGACCCAGCTCAGCCTGTAGCTGTGGTTGTACGTCTTTCCGGGCTGCATCGCCTCCGCAGGCCGCCAGAATGCGACGATATTGTCGGAATATTCATTATTGGTCGGCAACTCGATCAGGTCGACACTGCCCTCGCCCCAGTCCGACAGCGGTTCCACCCATGCGCTGGGCCGTTTATCGTAACCGGCATTGATGTCCTGATAGGCTTCATAGCTTCGCTCGCGCTGCATGAGGCCGAAACCGCGGGGCGATTTGTCGGAAAAGGCCGAATAGAGGATTGGCCCCCCGGTTACGAGCGGACGCCAGATCCAGTCGCCCGCCCCGGTCTGCATCAGAAGACCGTCGGAATCATGGACGCGCGGCCGGAAATCGTCCCAGCGCGTATGATCGGCGGGGCTGTGGAAATACATGCTGCTGAACGGTGCGATCCCGTAATAGGTCAGCTCCCGGCGCGGATAGAGTTCGCACTCGATGTCCATCACCGTATTGTGATCGTGACTGATGACGAAGCGATAGGCGCCGCTGACGCTTTTGCTGTCGAGCAAGGCGAACAGCGTGATGGTCTTCGCATCCGGGGCGGGTTTTTCGACCCAGAATGACCTGAACGCCGGAAATTCCTCGCCGCCCGGCTGAACGGTGTTGATGGCAAGGCCCCTTGCGGAAAGCCCGTAGACCTGCTTGGCCGCCCGGCTGCGAAAATAGCTTGCGCCCTGAAACACCGCGAATTCCTGATAGACGTCGGAATGTTCGCTCGGCGCATGCAGGCGAAGACCGGAATATCCTGCCTCCGGCGGAATCTCGACCCGCTCCTCCGCCGGACCGAAATGGAACAGCGAAGGGTCATAGTCGAGAAGCCGCGCCTGTCCGTTCTCCACAATATGGATCCTGACCGGCTCGCGGTACAGATAGCCGGAATGGTACAGCTCCATCTGGAAGGGAAACGGTTCGTCCTTCCAGAAGGCGCGGTCATGCCGGAAGACAATATCGCGATACTGATCGTAAGTGAGCTTTGCGAGCGTTGCGGAGACCTTGCGGTCAGGCCCGACATAGTCCGATGCGGCAAGCTCTCTCGCCTGCTGTTTCAGTTTCTCCCAGGAGAATTCTCCCGCATCTTCGCCATAAGCAAGGGGGATGCCCGACCGCAAGAAAAGCGCGGCCAGCCCCCCCATACCCAGTGCGTGCAGAACGGCGCGGCGGTCGAGACCGCCTGCACTCATTCGCGGCACTCCAGATCGTCCTCGATAAGATGCCCGGCGCGGTCGCGCTTGGCGGCAAGATAGGCAACATTGTGAAGGGTGAAGCGCGCTTTTGCGCGATGGTTCGACACGACATCGAGGCCGGCCTCGCTGAGCGCCGCAACCTTCGACGGGTTGTTCGTCAGCAGCTTGATCGATGTGTAGCCGAGCTGGCGGAGCATGTCGGCGGCGAAGCGGAAACCGCGCTGGTCCAGCTCGAAGCCGAGAATTTCGTCGGCGTCATAGGTGCTGTATCCGGCATGCTGGAGGCGATAGGCCCGGATCTTGTTGGCGATACCGTTGCCGCGCCCTTCCTGGTCCAGATAGAGCAGCACGCCGCCGCCATTTTCCGCCATGAATTTTGCCGAGCCGCGAAGCTGGTCGCCGCAATCGCATTTCAGGCTGGCGAACAGATCGCCGGTCAGGCAGGCCGAATGCATGCGGACATAGACCGGTTCGTCCGGGGACGGATTGCCGATGATCACTGCGACCTGGTCG
>CAYOUP010000271.1:0-5028 GCA_964407125.1 uncultured Hyphomicrobiaceae bacterium
TGCGGCAAATCCGGATCTCGGCGGCGTTTATGGCGTCAACGACTCCATGGCGCTTGGCGCAGTCGATGTCGCCAAAGAGAAAGGTCTCATCGGCAAGCTCGTGATCTTCGGCAATGACGGAGAAGTGGCGGCTCTGGAGTCGATCGAGGCGGGCGAACTGACCGGCACTCAGTATACAGACGTCTATCAGCAGGGCCGTCTGGCCGCCGCTGCCGCCGTCGTATTGGCAACAGGCGGCGTCCCGGCGACTGCTTTCGAGAAACAGTCGCATCTGCTCATGCCCTATGTCATCGCGACCAAGGAAAATGCAGGAACAATTCAGCCTTCTCAACGGTGGTGACCTCCTAAGGCCGCGGCTCAGTTAGCCGCGGCTTTTTTTCAGACGAATCTCCAACGTGAACATCCGCCCGACATCCGCCGCTCTCATCCTGTTCTTCGCGGCAACGATCGCATTCTTCAGCGTAAGCGCACCGCGTTTTGCAACCGCCTCGACGGCTGAGAATCTCATGTCGGGCTTTTCGTTCGTCGCCATCCTTGCGATGGGGCAGGCTTTTCCGATCCTTCTTCGCGGTATCGACCTTTCCATAGGCGCGATCCTCGCCCTGGTCGGCATGGTCGTGTTTGATCTGACCCTGATCTTCCAGATCCCTGGCTATGTCATCTTGCCTGTGGCGCTGATCGTCGGCGCTCTGGCCGGCGCGTTGAACGGCATTCTGATCGTCTTTCTGAGGCTGCAGCCTTTCATCGTTACTCTGGCGACGCTGGCCGCCTATCGCGGTCTCACCTATTCGATTTCGGGGCGGCAGCTTGTGCCGGGGCTGACGACGACACCGATCAGGGATCCCTGGATCACAGGTATCGAGACCTATTATGATGTCGGCGGCTGGCTTGGCATTTCGAAACTCGTTCAGATGCCGTGGTTTCCATTGTCGTTCTTCATCATGCTTGTGATCTTCGCGCTGCTCCAGACTGTTCTGCTCAAAACGCGTTTCGGACGCGACATATACGCAGTGGGCGGAAATTACGAGGCGGCCAGGCTTGCCGGAATTCGCGTGCGCACAGTCACGATTTGCGCCTATGCAATTGCAGGCGCCTGCGCGGCGGTCGCGGCTCTCATCATGGTCGCTCGTTTCACGACGGCGACCGAGGCGCTCGGAACCGGAATGGAGCTTACCACGATCGCCGCGGCAGTCATCGGCGGTGTAAGTCTGACAGGCGGTATCGGCACGATGTTCGGGCCCGCTCTCGGGGCCTTCCTGCTCGGCGCCATTCTCGTGGGGCTGACGTTGCAAGGCGTACCGCAATTCGTGCAGCAGATCATAACCGGCGGAATTCTTCTCGCTGCTGTCGGCTATGACAGGCTGCTCCTGTTGCGGCGCAGAAAGCGTTTTGAAGCCAGCATCGCCGAGACCGAATGATCATGGCTGGCGCTCCTCTCATACGCGGTATCGGCCTTGCCAAGGTCTATGGCAATCTGGTCGCGCTGAGCGACGCTGATTTCGAGGTGCATTCGGGTGAAGTCCGGGCGCTGATCGGCTCCAACGGCGCCGGCAAATCGACACTTGTCAAGATTCTAACAGGAGCGATTGCACCGACACGAGGGAAAGTCGAGATCGCTGGCGAGGACGTCCCGCTCGGCGATCCGCAGGCAATGATCCGGCTAGGCGTTGCCTGCATATACCAGCATTCCAATCTCGCCCCGGCGATGTCCGTTCTGGACAACATCTTTCTTGGCCGGCAGCCGACACGCCGGTTGGGCTTTGTCAACACGCGGGACCAGCGGCAGAAAGCGCGTGACCTGCTGGAGCGGCACGGGATCGACATTGATCTGGATGCGCAGGTCGGCAGCCTGCCGACCGTCAAACAGAAAGAAGTCGAAATCCTCAAGGCTCTCGCGCTGGATGCTCGGATCATCCTGATGGATGAGCCGACGGGCTGGCTGGCCAACGCAGATGTCGCCAAGCTGCACGACACCATTCGCGCACTCAAAGAGCGCGGCGTCGGCATCGTCTATATCAGCCATGTCCTCGACGAAATCTTCGCGGTCTGCGACACGGTGACGATCATGCGCGACGGGGAAATCGTCGCCGAAAGCGCGGTTGCCGACATCGACCGTCCGCATGTCGTGCATCTCATGGTCGGCGAGAAGCTTGCCCGCGAGTCGGCTGAGGCAGCGACACACAAGCGCCATCCCGGCGGGACCGGCGAGGTACGTCTGAGGGCACGCAATCTTACCAAGCGCGGCGTTTTTAGCGATGTGACGTTCGACCTGTATGCAGGAGAGATCTTTTGTGTGACTGGCCTGATCGGCTCCAAGCGGACCGAGTTGATGCGGACCTTGTTCGGTTCGGACCGGATCGATAGCGGAACGCTGGAGGTCAATGGCGAGCCCGTCTCGTTTCACAGCCCGGTTAATGCGATTGCGCACGGCATCGGTTTTGTCCCGGAAGACCGGCACCGTGAAGGGCTCATGCTCGACATGACGATGACCGAGAACCTGGCTATGGCGACCCTTGACCGGTTCAGCCACGGCCCCTTGCTGAGCCGCAAGGACATGATGGATGCCGGGCGGCGGGCAATAGAGAGCCTGTCGATAAAACCTCCAGACGGCTCGAGGGCCGTCAAGCTGCTGTCGGGTGGTAACCAGCAAAAGGTGCTCGTCGGCAAATGGCTGAACAGAAAGCCGCGCATTCTCATACTCGACGAGCCGACGGTGGGCGTCGATGTTGGTGCGAAGGCCGAGATTTATTCGATCCTCCGGCGGGAGCGTGAACAGGGCGGGGCCATACTGGTCGTATCGTCCGACCTTGAAGAGGTCATGACCGTGGCGGACCGCATCGGTATCATGGTGTCGGGGCGGCTGGCCGCGATCCACAATGCCGACGAGGTCCGGATTGAGGACCTGGTAAGGGAAATTGGCGGGGGCACGGCATGAGTATCGGCGCAGCCTCCGCTAGGCCAATTCTCATGCAGCGCATAGCCTCGAACGCGTTGCTGGTCGTTATGCTGGCGATTGTCGTGGTCGTCGCGTTGGCTGAGCCTGCTTTCCTGACGCCGGACAACCTCATAGGCATTGTGCGCCAGGTGGCGATTATCGGCATCATGGCGACATGCATGACATTCGTCATCATGACGGGCGGTGTCGATCTCTCCGTCGGACCGGTCCTGGCTCTCGGCGGTCTGATCTCCTTCTTTTTCCTTGAGGCCGGTTTCCCGTTGCCTGTTGTCATTCTCGCAGGTCTTGCGGGCGGTGTGCTGGTCGGGATCTTCAACGGCCTCATCGTCGCATTTCTGCAATTGCCGCCTATCATCGTTACGCTGGCGATGCTCAGTATCGTGCGCGGATCGGCTCTGATCCTCGGAGGGCCGGAACAGCACCTCATCCGCAACGAACCCGCATACAGCTATATCGGTACGGGCAATCTGCTCGGTCTGCCGTTCTCAATCTATATCTTTGCCGCCGTTGCGCTGATCATGATCTTCATCCAGCGGCGCACGCCTCTCGGCCTTTACGTCGCGGCAATCGGGGACAATGAGCGTGCTGCCTATCTCAGTGGCCATCGCATCCGCCTGACGAAGACCATCGTCTACGCCTTCTCAAGTCTAGGGGCGGCTCTTGCCGGGATTATCCAGTCCTCCCAGGTTCATACCGCGCTCGCCACATACGGGCCATTCGGCACCGAGTTGGATGTCATCGCGGCTGTGGTGCTCGGCGGCACCAGCATACTGGGTGGGAATGGGTCCATAGCCCGCACTTTGCTTGGCGTCTTCTTCCTTGGCGTGGTTAACAACGCCATGAATATTCTCAACGTGCCGATCGACATCCAGCTGATCGCAAAGGGCGCAATCATCGTTGCCGCGCTCGCGATAGCTGCCAGGCGCAGTTAGCCGCTTGCCATCTGCTGCCGTGATGTCGACCGCAAGAGCGTTTCTTTCGCTGATACCAGATGGGCCCGGCATGCAAGCTCCACCATCGTGACATTGCGGCTGAACAGCGCCTCGATATAAGTGAGGTGCTCACGGATGGCGACCTCGTTGCGTTGCCGCTCATCGTGCTTGCTCCACTGGTAGTGGTAGTGAAAGATGACCGCGATGATGTCGTAGAAGCTGCCAATGAAACGGTTTGGCGCAGCCGAGCTGATCAGACGGTGGAACCGGCTGTCGAGATCGGAGAAGTCATGATAGCGGTCCTCGATCTCGTCCAGCAAGTCCAGATGCTCACGCTGCAACGCTTCCAATTGCGTCCAGATCGGCGACGTCTCCGGCATGGCGGCGAGCGCCCGCGCCGAGCGCAGTTCGAACATTTCGCGTATCTCGAACAGTTCCAGAGCAAAGTTCGTGGTGAAGCCTTTGAACACCCATCCGGCATTCGGGCGCTTCTCGATGAGACCGAAACGCTGGAAACGGTTCAGGAACTCACGGATACCGGTCGTAGCGACACCGAACTGGCGCGCAAGCTCAAGCTCGTTGATCTGCATCCCTGGACGGGCATCGTCCCTCAGCATCCATTCCATGAAGCGCTCTTCGACCTGCGCCGCCATCGGAACGGTCTCGGCCTGCGGAAAACGCCGGATCGTTTTCTTCGGCAAACGGACTATGCGGTTGCGGCCGTTACCGGTGACGATGCCCTTCTCGGCAAGCGAGGCTATGACCTTTCGGACTGTCGTGCGGCTCACGCCCAGACGTGCGCTCAATGTCGTTTCGGATGGAAGAGGCTCTCCATCAGATAGTCGGCAAACCAGATCAAGAGTGTTATTGAACGTTCGCTTGAACACGGTGTCAGTCTTCATCGGCTGTCACTTCCCGGCATTCCATGCTGCATTTTAATCTATAAAAAACAATTTGACGATTAATTGGTAGTGGTTTTTTCTATATAAGAAACAGAAAAATGCATGGGAGTGAATCGCCTTGGCCGAAACCTTTGGGGAACTCGAATCTGCATCCGGCGCTCAAACCGGCTTGCGCTCGACAAAGGGCGACATCGCGGTTTCGGTTGGCCTGAGGCTCCTCAGTTTTGGCCCCCTGCTC
>CAYOUP010000272.1:0-903 GCA_964407125.1 uncultured Hyphomicrobiaceae bacterium
GCACGATCGCGTTTGACCGCTGTCGGCCAAATCTTTCCACTTCCGTTTTCCATCAGGGTACGGACAAATTTGCGCAGATTATCCGCGACCGGGCGATCGACTTGGGAGAACCAGAAACGGCCTCTTCATCGTCTTATCGGCATGGCGGCCATCTGCTATAGAGTCTTGCTTGGAAATCTCACCAGTTCTTTGGATCGGGATCTGACTCATGATAGCTACATCAGCAGTTGCCATTGCGATAGAAGACCCTGATCAACCAAGCATACGGGATCTATTGGCAGCTTCAGATGCTTATATGGCGGCGCTGTATCCTGCCGAAAGCAATCATATGCTTGATCTCAGCGCCCTCCAGGCATTCAACGTATTGTTCTTTGTTGCCCGCTATAAAGAGAATTGCCTTGGCTGCGGCGCAATCGCGCTTGAAACAGATCGTACTGCCGAAATCAAGCGCATGTGGGTTGATCCACAAGCTCGCGGTTTAAAGCTAGGCCGCAGGCTCTTGGAAGCCATTGAAGATGCAGCGTTGAATCGCAACATCGCGGTGGTCAGGCTTGAAACAGGTATTTCGCAGCAAGAAGCACTTGGTTTGTATCGGTCAGCGGGCTATGTCGAAATCGGAGCTTTCGGCAGCTACCAACCGGACCCCTTAAGCGTCTTTATGAAAAAGCAGCTTAAGCCGTAAGAAAAGACTGCAACTCTTGATGGTCGAGTGAGACTGCGAACGTCTCCCCAAAAAAGCGGCCATTATTATGATTATATTGAAAAGGTCATAAATCCATCGAATGAAGGCTTAAGGGAATATGATGAATTGTTCGACCTTTATCATTCCCGCCCAGCACGGGAAAAGAGGATTTTGCAGAACGATATGTATCGAGGATTACGTCGCAACCTCAAGCGCGCGGC
>CAYOUP010000272.1:913-5011 GCA_964407125.1 uncultured Hyphomicrobiaceae bacterium
ACATGGTGAATATAAGGGCCGTTTATCAATTTTTCTTCCCATTTGCTCCAATCAACCCACGATGCTCGGGATACAACGAATTAAATCCGGAATGGTTTGCTGCAAATTCGTGGGCAGTAGGAAAAGAGGATACTCGATAGTCGGAACCAGACATTTCGCCGATGCCAACGGCCGGAAAAGCCAAAATTCGGACGTTGGGGTTGCACACCCCACGTTTCAGCTCAACGCCGTCCAAGTCGTGCCGCGTCGGGTTCTATATCCGGTAAAAGAAAAACGGTGTAATAGTTGGGTGAGACTTGGACATAATTGCACATAAATTTACTTAAGTTATTCATTAAATCGCTTTAGATTTGGCGTCTCCTTGCCTTTTTCGCCGCATAACGTCGAATAGTGGGCATTTCAGGGCTGTATCTTTCGGCAAATTTGCTTGAGGACACCCTGGTTGCGGATATTCGACGTGGGAGCGGGATATGGTTCGTTCAAGCGCCATTTCTTGGAAGATCGGTCTTGCTGTCGCAGCCTTGGCATTACCATTAGGGCAATTGCGGGCACAGGCTGACGACGGGCTGTCTGAGACGCTCGAAATACCACCCAATTCACTCGAACCGAAAGAGGTTCGCGTTATTTTGCTGCCGCCAGCCAGCGATGATGTATTCGTTTCGCGGCGTCCGGAGCTTTTGAAAGAAGCACCCATTATAATGGTGCAACCAGCCAGAAAACACGCAGTCGTTGAGCTGCTCTCGAAGCCTGTGGAAATCAACGAGGATGCAACAATTGTGGAGAGCGCTTCAGTACCGGAGCAGCCTCTACGCGCGGAAATCCAAGAGGATGCAACAGTTGAGGAGAGTCCACCACCGCCGGAGCAGCCTCCGCGCGTTGCATTGCTGCCACCGGTCAGCGATGCTGCCATCATTTCGTCGCCACCAATACCGGAGAAGACCCAGAAGAGCGTAACGCCGATCGTGAGTCCCTCGCTACCTGTGCGCTCACCATTTCGCCAGTCTCCTTTCAAGAGCGAAGTTGTGGAGAACACGCCGAAAAACGTTGTCTCCTCGCAACAACAGGCTTCCAAACCGGCACCGGCCAAAGGCAATGCCGCCGCCCGCCTTCTGGCCAAGCTATGGCCTGGCAACAAGGAGGAAAGCACGCCGGATACATCAACCGCCGAGGCTGACTCGCCTGTGCCTCCAACAGCCTTGGCTTCTACATCAATCGAACAGGCTGAAGCCGGTTCGAAGAGTGAAAAGCCACCCATCAAACGTTTCCTGGACGGAATCCAATTCTGGAAAAACTGAGGGAGCTGGTGCTCTCTGACTGTGGCCAGACAGTATGGCCTCGAAGCAATGAGGAAGAATGTCGGCTGTAGTCGATCACCTGATATTTAGCCCAGATGCTCGAATGGGCCATTTCGAGCCGATTCCGCAGGCGGCCGGGTAGAACCAATGCACGAAATCGCCGGATCTTTCTGTCATCGGCATTAACGAGCAGAAACTCAGCCATGTCTTCGTCACTTCAGCGGAGCCCCGGACGCAGCAGCCGATGGCCAATCCTCTGCGAGCGGAGTGTCGCTGCTTTCCCTGGCGCATTGCTCGCGTGTGATGACGCGGAAATCGACCAGCAAAGGGAGGTGGTCCGATGCAATTCGGGCGAGAGGTGTTCGGATCGCTTCCGCCTTCAGCACCTCGATCGATCGGCCGACAAAGACATGGTCAAGCCGCAGAATGGGCGCGCGGCTTGGAAAGGTTGGCTGCCGGCGAGACGTGCCGGGCCACGTCTGGGCGTCGCGAAGCTTCGCCGCCAGCCGTTGGTAGATGCGCGAAAGCGGAGCGGTGTTGAAGTCGCCTGCGACGATGACCGGCTCACGACAGGCAGGATGAGCGAGCCAATCGGGACCGAGCAGCGTGTCGATTTGCCGAAGTCGGTCCGACCCCGGCAGGCCGAGATGTGTGTTGAGAACCTGGATCTCGGTTCCGGCGACATTTATCGATACCCACAACGCGCCGCGCGGTTCCACGAACGCTGGGCATCCCCGGTTCAAAAGCTCGGCTTTTACGAGCGTGCAGGGATGGGCGGTCAGGATGGCATCGCCATAGCACTCCTCCATCTCCCGGATCGCCGGGAAAAAATGGACGTGCATGCCCAGCGCATCCGCAATGACCTGCGCCTGGTCAACGCCGCCTGTGCGAGCGCGGTTCACATCGAGCTCCTGGAGAGCGACGACATCCGGCTCGCAGGAGGCGATGACGTCCGCAATACGCCTGGGGGAAAGCTGTGCGTCATTACCGAGGCAGTTACGAACGTTATACGTCAGGATCCGCGGCATCTATTCCCTCAAGCTCAATAATTGTCCTGTGCTGTCAAGATAACCCGTACCTTGAGCAGAAGGATGGCCGAGATCAACGGCTATTCATTCGACATAAGCGGCACGTTCATCAACCGGCGCAGCCCTGTAACAGAACCGGTTTGCCTCCAAAGCCGGCAGCGTTCAGCATCCTGCCGGGTCGTCTGTTGCACGCTATCGCGTTTGGCCGCAGACGGCCACGATGCACATATGAAAAAGCCCCGCATCAGCAGGGCTTTTCAGAACTTTCATGTCATCAGCCAAATGCAGACTAATGCGCGACGCGCCGCCAGAGCGTGCGCTTCGACAGATAGAGCAGAAGCGCAAAGATCGCGAGATAGACGAGAACCGTCAGGCCCATTTTCTTGCGTTCCTCCAGCGTCGGCTCGGCCGCCCACATCAGGAAAGCGGTCACATCCTTCGCGTAGTTCTCAACCGTCTCGGGTGTCCCGTCCTCATAGGTCACCAGCCCGTCCGACAGCGGAGGCGGCATGGCGATCTGATGGCCCGGAAACGCCATGTTGTAGTTGAGACCGGGAAGCACATCGATACCGGCGGGCGGCTCTTCCGCATATCCGGTCAGGACGGCATGAACATAATCAGGTCCGCCTTCCTGATAGCCTGTCAGGATATCCACGAGCCAGTAATAAGGTTCGGTATACCAGGCATGTGTGTGGGCCGGAGCGCGCGCTTTCGCCATGAGCGAAAGATCGGGGGGCACAGCACCACCCAGCGCCGCCGCTGCCGCCTTGTCGTTCGGATAAGGCGACACGAATTTGTCAGCCGGCTTGCCGGGGCGGGTGAACATCTCGCCGTCGTCATTCGGCCCGTCCGTAACCTGCGCCTGCGATGCGAACTCCTTCACGCTGGTTTCGGAGAATTCCGGCCCGCCCGGTTCGGACAGGTTGCGGTAATAGAGCTGGCGCATCCCGTGGCAAACGGCACAGACATTCTGATAGACCTGATAGCCACGGCGAAGCTGAGGCTTGTCGAAATAGCCGGTAAGACCGCTGAAAGTCCAGTCCAGCCGCGGGATCTCGACGCCCTCGGCGGCACCGGCAGATGATGAGAACGCCGTTGCCAGCAACAAAGCTGCCCCTAGAGCAGAGGTACGGAAATTACGCATGGAGAAAATCTTGCTCATTTCGTCCTCGCTCTAGCGTTTCTCAGCCGCGGCGACCGCTGGCTGCGCAGCATGACCGCCTCCGCCAAGGATGGAGTCGGCGATGGATTGCGGCCTCGGTTTGGGCGTCTCGATGATCCCGACCACCGGCATGATGATCAGGAAGTGGATGAAGTAATAGGCCGTGAACAAACGGGCAGCGATCAGGTAGCCCCCTTCCGGCGGTTTCGAGCCGAGATAGCCGAGCGCCACGCAGCTGATGACCAGCAGCCAGAAGAAATATTTGTAAATCGGGCGATAGCGTGACGAGCGCTCGCGCGCCGTATCCAGCCAGGGAATGAAGCACAGGACGGCAATTGAGCCGAACATCGCGCAAACGCCGCCAAGCTTGGATGGAATGGCGCGCAGGATCGCGTAGAACGGCAGGAAGTACCATTCAGGAACGATATGCGGCGGGGTCTGAAGCGGGTTGGCTTCGATATAATTGTCCGCATGGCCGAGATAATTCGGCATGTAGAAAAGCAAATAGGCGAACAGCAGGCAGAACACCGCAATCGCGAAGCCGTCTTTCACCGTGTAATAGGGGTGGAAAGGCACAGCCTCCGTCTTCGGATCGCGCAATGGCACGCCCGTC
>CAYOUP010000273.1:0-4983 GCA_964407125.1 uncultured Hyphomicrobiaceae bacterium
GTGCGGAGCCGGGGCGCAGCGGCTTCTGCTGGCTCTCATGCGGGCACCAGCCGGAGAGATGGATGATCTCGAAAGTCGCACGGACGCGCCCGGAAGGTTCGGCGAAATTTTCCCGATAGATTTCAATGGCGCGGGTGAGCGTTGCGCGGCGCAAGGGCGTTTTCCGGCGCGCGGTCAGCACATTCGTTGCCCCCATCGCCCTCAGCTCATGCATCAGGGCCAGCGGCGATTCATAGGTCACGGTCACGCTGTCGCTGTCGGCGACGGGCAGGGCGAAGCCGGCCCGCTGCAACAGGCCGCCGAGGTCGCGAAGATCAGCCATTGGCGACACGCGCGGCGACAATCCGCCCTCGATTTCGGTTTCAGCCTGCGCGAATGATGCTCTCAGCTCCTCTAGCGTCGCCCCGCCCAGCATGGTGCACATAAACAGCCCGTCCGGCTTCAGCGACCGCCTTGCCTGAATGAGTGCGCCGGGCAGATCATTGGCGAAGTGCAGCGACAGCGCCGAAGCGATCAGGTCGAACGCGCCGTCGGCAAAGGGCAGAAATTCCTCATCGCCCCTTACATTGAGCCCGCTTTGATCCGAGATAAGCGGCGCGCCCGGCTCCATCGAAATGATCCGCTCCGCGTCCTGAAGGGCTGACGCGATGGCCTGACGGACCAGGCTACCACCCGCACCCATGACGAGAATTTGCCTGAAATCACGCTGAACGGCCTGCAGTCGGTCGGCCATATCTTCCGCCGCACGTTCAAGCAGAAACGTCTGCACAGCGCCTTGCAAAGCGGCGCGGGCGCGGCGGCGCTGCAGCAATGACTTGTCGAAAAGGTTCGGAACGCTCAAGGGGCGGCCTGTCGGTTATTACGGTCTTGTTCCAGATTTAGGCTGCGATAGGCTGATCCGAAAGGGGAAATTCGGTGGTGATGGATTTTCAGCCGGTCGAGGAGGCCCGGATCAGAACGGGTATGGCGGCGATGTTCAGCGACATCCGCCGGTGGACGGGCGGACATTTGCGTTATGCCGCCGATCTTGTCTTGCCGCCAATCTGCATCTATTGCCATGAGCCGCTTTCCGCGCATGGCGTGTTGTGCGCGCAGTGCTGGCGAGAGATCGACTTCATCACGCCACCCCTTTGCGACCGCCTTGGCCTGCCGCTTTATTACGGTGATAGCGGCGAGCCGCAGGTTTCGGCTGTCGCGCTCAGAAATCCCCCCGTCTTTCGCCGGGCACGGGCCGCAACGCGGTTCTCCGGCGTCATGCGTCACCTGATCCACGGCTTCAAATATGCCGATCACCATGAGGCTCTGGGCTTGTTCGCCGGGCTGATGCAAGGCGCGGGCGCTGAACTCCTCAAGGACGCCGATATGCTCGTGCCCGTTCCATTGCACCGGCGCAAGCTGTTCAAACGCCGCTACAATCAGGCCGCGTTGCTTGCCCGCAAGCTGTCCGCTGTCAGCGGCGTGCCCGCAAATTATACGGCCCTGAGACGCACGCGCAGCACACCCAGCCAGGTCGGCCTGCCGGAACATGAACGCCGGGATAATGTTGCGAATGCTTTTGCTGTGCACCGGCGCGAGGTGGAGGGACTGCGCGGCAAGACAGTGCTCCTTGTCGATGACGTCATTACGACCGGCTCGACGCTGAATGCCTGCGCCCGCGCGTTACTCGATGCAGGCGCAAAGACGGTGGATTGTCTCGCCATCGCGATGGTCGCTGGTTATGACCATGATCAGGCTCGCTGAGCAGTCCGCCTGAAAGTCACCCCGCCGACATCTCAACAATCCTTGTCATCAGACTTACAAGCGCCTGCATAACAAGGTAAAGTCTTCCACATCATAGCATATTTACGCAGGAGACCAGGGCGGGCTTATGGACGAACAGAGTTTGCGGGACGCCGCGCTTGACTATCACCGGCTGCCGACACCGGGCAAAATCTCGGTTACGCCAACGAAGGGGCTGGTCAACCAGCTCGACCTGTCGCTGGCCTATTCGCCCGGCGTCGCCTATGCCTGCACCGCCATCGCCGAAGATCCGCGGGAAGCGGCGAGCCTGACCTCGCGGAGCAATCTGGTCGGCGTGATCACTAATGGCACCGCCGTTCTCGGTCTCGGCAATATCGGTCCGCTCGCCTCCAAGCCGGTTATGGAAGGCAAGGGCTGCCTGTTCAAGAAGTTCGCCGGGATCGACGTGTTCGACATCGAAGTCGCGGAGAACGATCCGGACCGGTTCATCGAGGTCGTCGCCGCGCTGGAGCCGACCTTCGGCGGCATCAATCTGGAGGACATCAAGGCGCCGGAGTGCTTTCATATCGAGCGGACGCTGCGTAAGCGAATGAAAATCCCGGTTTTCCACGACGATCAGCATGGTACGGCAATCATCGTTGCAGCCGCCGTAATCAATGGTTTGCGTCTGGCAGGCAAGAACATCGCAGATGCAAAGCTTGCCGCATCCGGCGCGGGGGCGGCGGCGCTCGCCTGTCTCGACCAGCTTTGCAGCCTTGGCCTCAGGCGCGAGAATATCTTCGTTTCCGATATTGACGGCGTCGTCTATGAGGGTCGCACTGTCAATATGGACCCGGAGAAACAGCGCTACGCCCAGCCGACCAGCGCACGCACGCTGACGGAGATCGTCAAGGGTGCGGATATCTTCCTCGGCCTTTCGGCGGGCGGCGTGCTCAAGCCGGAGATGATCCGCGACATGGCGCCGGCGCCGATCATCATGGCGCTCGCCAATCCGACACCGGAAATCTCGCCTGAACTCGCCAGGGAGGCCCGGCCCGATGCGCTGATCGGCACAGGGCGTTCGGATTATCCGAACCAGGTCAATAACGTCCTCTGCTTTCCATTCATCTTTCGCGGGGCGCTCGATGTCGGCGCAACCACGATCAATGAGGAGATGAAAAAAGCCGCCGTAACCGCGATTGCCGATCTGGCGCATGCGGAGGTTTCGGACATCGTGGCTGCGGCTTACTCACAGCATCCGGTCGGTTTCGGCCCGGATTATCTGATCCCCAAGCCATTCGATCCGCGCCTCATCATGAAGATCGCGCCGGCGGTCGCAAAAGCTGCGATGGACAGCGGCGTTGCGACCCGTCCGATCACGGATTGGGAAACCTATTGCCAGCAATTGGCGCATTTCGTCTATCGCTCCGGTGCGAGCATGAAATCGGTCTTCGACTCCGCCAAGTCCCAGCTCGGCCGTGTTCTTTATGCAGAAGGCGAGGAGGAGCATATTCTCCGCGCCGTGCAGGTCGTGGTTGATGAGCGGCTGGCCTTTCCCGTGCTGATCGGCCGGAGGGAAGTCATCGAGCAGCGCATCGAACGTTACGGCCTGCGGCTCCGGCTCGGGGAAAATTGCGAGGCTGTCAATATTCTCGACGATCCTCGCTATCGCGACATCGTTTCCGAATATTACGAGCTGACGAAGCGCAAGGGCGTGACGCAGGCGATTGCACGCGATGCGATGCGGACCCGTCCGACGCTGATCGGCGCCATGCTGATGCGGCGCGGTGAGACCGATGCCATGCTTTGCGGCACCACCGGCGTTTATACCGACCATCTAAGCGCCATCCGGGATGTGATCGGCACGCGGCCTGGCGTCAGGCTGTTCGCTGCGATGAACATGATCATGTTGCCCGAACGCCAGGTTTTTATTTGCGATACGCAGGTCAATCTTGCGCCCAATGCCGAGGAGCTGGCGGAAATCACCATTCTTGCCGCCGAGGAAGTCCGCCGCTTCGGCCTGACGCCGCGCATCGCGATGCTCTCGCATTCCAGCTTCGGGTCGTCGGGCAGTCCGGAAGCGCAAACCGTGCGCGATGCGCTGGTCCTTCTTGAGCAACGCGCGCCCGATCTCGACGTCGAAGGCGAGATGCAAGGCGATGCGGCCCTGTCCTCGCACGTGCTCGAATCGGCGTTTACCGGCGCGCGCCTGCCGGGCAATGCCAATCTGCTGGTCATGCCAAACCTTGACGCGGCCAATATCGCCCACGGGCTGTTGCGCATGGCGGTCAGCAACGGCATTACGGTCGGGCCCATTCTTCTGGGTGCGGCGAAGCCTGTCCACATTCTGGATACGACCGCCAGCGTGCGCCGGATCGTGAACATGACTGCGCTCGCGGCGGCGGACGTCGCGGCGCAACATAAAAGCGACGCTGCCGATAATGGCGATAGCTGATCCTTTGTTGCAAACCAATCGAGAGCATGAATGCGACGTTTTCTGATGGTGCTGATTTTTGCCCTGTGGGCCGGTCATGGCATGGCTGCGGCTGAAGACAAGGCAGGCAAGGAGCCTTGCGAAATCCTGACAAGTACGGGCGAAAGCTTCCTGATTTGCCGCTTCGATCCGCACAAGAACGAAATCCGGCTTTTCCTGCGCGACGGCGAGGGCGACTATTACCGGCATTTCCGCCGATTGGAGACCGTGCTGGAGAGCCGGGGCGAAACGCTGCGCTTCGCCATGAATGCGGGGATGTATCATGAGGACCGCTCGCCGGTCGGCCTTTATATCGAGAATGGTGAGAGGCTGAAATCGGCCAACACCAATGACGGCTATGGCAATTTCCATCTCAAGCCGAATGGCGTGTTCTTCATCGGCAAGGATGGCCGTGCGGGCGTTCAGGAGACCAGCGCCTTTCTGAAATCCAAGCGCAAAGTTCGTTTCGCCACGCAGTCCGGTCCGATGCTGGTCATTGGCGGCAAGATCCATCCGCGTTTCATACCGGACTCGCCGTCACGCAAGCGGCGCAACGGCGTTGGCGTTCGTAAAGATGGAACGGTGGTCTTCGCGCTGTCCGATACGCCGGTGAGCTTCGACCGTTTTGCGAATCTGTTCAAGGACACGCTGAAAACGCCGAACGCGCTTTATCTCGATGGCACAATCTCCCGCATCCATGCGCCGGAGCTGGGGCGCAGCGATCCCGGCGTCGCGATGGGGCCGATTGTCGGCGTGGTCGGGAAAGTGCCGCCGGAGCCGCTAGTGAAGAA
>CAYOUP010000274.1:0-4978 GCA_964407125.1 uncultured Hyphomicrobiaceae bacterium
CTTGTCGGCGGGACCGTCTTCCTGATGTGGCTTGGCGAACAGATCACCGCGCGCGGCGTCGGCAACGGGATTTCGTTGATCATCTTTGCCGGTATTGTCGCGCAATTACCCGGTCATATTGCCGGGACGTTGGAACTGGGCCGTCAGGGCGCGATTTCCGCGGGCTTGATTATCTTCTTGTTATTTGCAGCAATTGCACTGATCGGCTTTATTGTCTTTATGGAACGCGCCCAACGCCGGCTTCTGGTGCAATATCCTAAGCGCCAGATGGGCAACAAGATGTTCCAGGGCGATAGCTCGCATCTGCCCCTGAAGTTGAATACCGCCGGGGTCATTCCGCCGATCTTTGCCTCTTCGCTTTTGCTTGCGCCAATCACGATCGCCGGTTTCTCCGGTCAAGGCGGGCCTGACTGGCTGAACTCGGTGACCGCTCTTTTGGGGCCAGGACAGCCATTGTTCCTGCTTCTCTACACGGCCGGGATTATCTTCTTCGCCTTCTTCTACACGGCGATCGTCTTCAATCCCGAAGACACGGCAGATAATCTGAAGAAATATGGCGGCTTCATTCCCGGTATCCGGCCCGGCGCGCGCACAGCGGAATATATCGACTATGTGCTCACGCGCATCACGGTTATCGGCGCGATCTATCTCGCCATTGTCTGCGTGCTGCCGTATTTCATTAACAGCGGCGGTCGCGGAAGCTCGCCTTATGCTTACGGCGGCACATCCCTGCTGATTGTCGTCAGTGTGACAATGGATACCGTATCGCAGATTCAAAGCCACTTGCTTGCTCACCAATATGAAGGCCTAATTAAGAAGGCCAAACTCAGGGGAGCTAAGCGCTGATGAATTTGATACTTCTTGGACCGCCGGGAGCAGGCAAGGGAACGCAAGCCAAGTTCATTGAAACCAAAGTCGGACTGAAGCAGCTATCTTCTGGAGATATGCTGCGTTCCGCCGTTTCAATGCAGACGCCGGTCGGCAAGAAGGCAAAATCCTATATGGATCGGGGCGCACTGGTCCCGGACGATATCGTCGTTGATGTGGTATTCGAACATTTATCCGGCTTCGAAGGGGCCACCGGCTTCATACTCGACGGCTTTCCGCGCACGGCGGAGCAGGCCGCGGCGCTGGACCGCTGGCTTTCGGAACATAGTAGCCGGATCGATCATGTGATCGTCATAGCTGTTCCGGATGACCATCTGGTCAAGCGAATATCCGGGCGTTTCAGCTGCAAGAATTGCGGTCAGGTCTATAATGATTACTTCAGACTCCCCGAAAAGGAAGGGGTTTGCGATGTTTGCGGTCAAACCGACTTCAAGCGGCGGGACGACGACAAGCCGGAAACGGTCATGCACCGTCTGAAGGTCTATCACGGTGAAACCGCACCGTTGATTGATTATTACAGGGCGCAGGGCAAGGTGACGACCGTCGATGGCGATGCGCCGATGGAACAGGTTTCCGAACAGATCAATGGTCTGGTTGGAAAGAATGCTTAGGAGTGACGAAACCATAGTGTGAAAACGGGTTGCGCTTGACGCGGTCGCCGGAATTCGGCTAAACATGCAGCTTCTCACGAAAGGTGTGTTTTGCTGAATTAGGCTGCGATCCGCAGCAAGTCAGGCGCGATCGTTTTCGAGCCCGTTTGGTGATAGTGGCGAGCGCGGTGCGTTCGCCAGACAAGGAGACTTATCGTGGCACGTATTGCAGGTGTCAATATTCCATCGAACAAGCGCGTTGACGTGGCGCTTCGCTATATTCATGGCATTGGCGAGAATTTCGCAAAGGAAATTTGCGATAAGACAAGCATTCCGCCGGAGCGCCGCGTGAATGAGCTGTCCGACGCCGAAGTGCTTCAGATCCGCGAAGTGATCGACCGCGACTATATGGTCGAAGGCGATCTTCGCCGTGACACGGCGATGAACATCAAGCGCCTGATGGATCTGGGGTGTTATCGCGGTTTGCGTCATCGCCGCGGATTGCCGGTTCGGGGACAGCGCACGCACACCAATGCGCGCACCCGCAAGGGCCCTGCAAAACCGATCGCTGGCAAGAAGAAATAACGAGGCAAGCCGCGAGGCGGCGGCGACGAGTTCGAGGACAAGACTGGAATGGCAAGAGAAAAGACGCGCGTTCGCCGCAAGGAACGGAAGAATATCACATCCGGCGTGGCGCATGTGAACGCTTCGTTCAACAATACGATGATCACGATTACCGACGCGCAGGGCAACGCGATTTCATGGTCCTCCGCCGGTATGATGGGCTTCAAGGGGTCGCGCAAATCGACGCCGTTTGCGGCGCAGATGGCTGCGGACGATGCCGGCAAGAAGGCCATGGAACATGGCATGAAGACGATCGAAGTCGAAGTTTGCGGACCGGGCTCCGGTCGTGAATCGGCTCTTCGCGCGCTCCAGTCCTGCGGATTCCAGATCGTGTCCATCAAGGATGTTACGCCGATCCCGCATAATGGCTGCCGTCCGCGCAAACGCCGCCGCGTCTGACGGCGCCCGATTGTCTATCGGGCGTGCAACAGTTCGTGCGTTTCGACATACGTTCATTATGCTGAAACGCGTCGCCAGCCAAAAGCTGGCCATTTGCATATAATAAGAGGCTCTCAGTGCTGCAGAAAAACTGGCAAGATCTCATCAAACCCGCCAAGCTGAACGTAACGCCCGGGCGGGATCCGAAACGCCTGGCGACGGTGGTCGCGGAGCCGCTTGAGCGTGGTTTTGGCCTGACGCTTGGCAATGCCGTGCGCCGCGTTTTGCTGTCATCCCTGCAGGGCGCTGCGATCACCAGCGTTCATATTGACGGCGTTCTTCACGAATTCTCCTCCATTCCGGGCGTGCGCGAGGATGTGACCGATATCGTCCTGAACATCAAGGAAATCTCGCTTCGCATCCATTCCGACGGGCCGAAGCGCATGGTCCTGAAGAAGGAAGGGCCGGGCGTAGTCACCGCGCGGGATATTGAAGCCGGCGCCGATGTCGATGTGCTTAATCCCAATCAGGTAATCTGCACACTGGACGAAGGCGCATCCGTGCGCATGGAGTTCACCGCCACGCTCGGCAAGGGCTATGTTCCATCCGAACGCAACCGCCCGGAAGATGCCCCGATCGGCCTCATCCCTGAGGACAGCCTCTACAGCCCGGTCAAGAAGGTCTCCTACAAGGTCGCCAATACCCGCGAAGGCCAGATTCTCGACTATGACAAGCTGACGATGGAACTCGAAACCGATGGCTCCATTGTTCCCGAAGATGCCGTGGCGCTGGCCGCGCGTATTCTTCAGGATCAGCTTTCGATCTTCGTCAATTTCGAGGAGCCCCGCAAGGAAGTCCGCGAAGAGTCGACGCCTGAGCTCGAGTTCAACGCCGCGCTTCTCAAGAAGGTCGACGAGCTTGAGCTCTCGGTACGCTCGGCGAACTGTCTGAAAAACGACAATATCGTCTATATCGGCGATCTCATTCAGAAAACCGAAGCAGAGATGTTGCGGACTCCGAACTTTGGCCGTAAATCACTGAACGAGATCAAGGAAGTTCTTGCCGGCATGGGGCTGCATCTGGGCATGGATGTCCAGAACTGGCCGCCGGACAATATCGAAGAGCTGGCCAAGCGCTTCGAAGACCAGTATTAACGAGGCGCTCCGGAACGGAGCTGCCTGATTTTTGAGATTTGAGGATTGATCAATGCGCCATCGTACGTCCGGCAGGAAGCTGAACCGCACGGCTGAACACCGTAAGGCGCTGTTCGCGAATATGGCGGCGGCGCTGATCAAGCATGAGCAGATCGTGACGACGCTGCCGAAAGCCAAGGATCTTCGCCGTGTCGCTGAGCGGCTGATCACGCTTGCCAAGCGCGGCGATCTGCATGCGCGCCGTATCGTCGCCTCGCGCCTTCGCGACGAGAAAATGGCCGCCAAGCTGTTCGAGACGATCGGTCCGCGTTACAAGGATCGCAATGGCGGCTATACGCGCGTTCTCAAGGCCGGTTTCCGTTATGGCGACTCCGCTCCGATGGCGGTCATCGAGCTTGTCGATCGGGATGAAGACGCCAAAGGGCAGGATTCCGGGCCGACGCCCGAGACGGTTGAAGAACAGACCGCCGCATAGTTAATTCCGATGAGGCCGTTTCCGTCCGGGACGGCCTTGTTCCTTTTGTAAGGCAGAGCGCGGTCATGAAGCCTTTTGACTTGCCCTCAATCCGCTCCAAGGTTCTCGCAGCGCTTGTCCTAACAGCCTGTGTGTGCGGCGCTTTCAGTCCATCATATGCCCAGGGCGGTGAAAACTGGCAGCCGAAGGTCGTTCCCGAGGATCGCGGCGAACTGGTCTATTCCTATTCGAAGGTCGTCAAGCGCGCCGCTCCGGCCGTGGTTAATGTCTATGTGCGCAGTGAAACGCGCCGCCCCCAGCGCCGCTCGCCATTCCTCAATGATCCGTTCTTCCGCCGCTTCTTTGGCGACAATTTTGGCCCCTCGCGTCCACGACTTCAAAACTCGCTCGGCTCGGGCGTCATCGTCTCGCCTGATGGCATCGTCGTTACCAACCATCATGTCGTGAAAAGCGAAAACGGCAGCGAACCCCAGATCAAGGTCGCGCTTGCCGACAGCCGCGAGTTCGAGGCGAAAATCATCCTGAGCGATGAGCGAACGGACCTTGCTGTGCTGCAAATCGAGGGCGGTGACAAGGAATTTCCCTATATTCCGTTTGCCGATTCCGATGCGCTGGAGGTCGGCGACATCGTGCTCGCGATCGGCAATCCCTTCGGCGTCGGCCAGACTGTCACAAGCGGGATCGTCTCGGCGCTTGCGCGCACCCGTGTCGGCATCTCCGACTATCAGTTCTTCATCCAGACCGATGCGGCGATCAATCCCGGTAATTCCGGCGGTCCGCTGGTCGATATGAAGGGACGGATCGTCGGTATCAATACGGCGATATTCAGCCGTTCAGGCGGTTCGAACGGCATAGGATTCTCGATCCCT
>CAYOUP010000275.1:0-4975 GCA_964407125.1 uncultured Hyphomicrobiaceae bacterium
GATCTTGTGGTCATCGGAACACTGATCATTCCGGCCATTGCTGAGAATTTGCTCTTCCTGCGCGCCGTCCGGGTCGTGCGGGTCTTCCGGTCCTATCATCTGCTCTCCGAGCTTTATGAGAATTTCACATTCTTCCGTAAGAACCGCGACGCGATCGAGGCAGCATTGAACCTGCTCGTTTTCATCTTCGTGATGTCGGCGGTCGTTTATGTTCTGGAAGTTCATCGCCATCCGCAGATCAACAATTTTGTCGATGCTCTCTATTTCACCGTTTCGACGCTCTCGACGACCGGTTTTGGCGACATCACGCTCAGCGATACGCTCGGGCGGCTTCTGTCGATCGGCATCATGATCGTGGGTGTCGGCCTGTTCGTCAGGTTGATACAGGTGATTTTCCGTCCCTCCAAGGTTCGCCATAAATGTCCGACCTGCGGATTGACACGCCACGATCCGGACGCCGTTCATTGCAAGCATTGCGGCCAGACTCTCAGTATTGAGACAGAAGGCGACGGCTGAGCCGCTTCATAAGCCCGGCTCTGAAAGAAGCAAGTAGAGAGACCGCATTTCCTCATGCCGGAGCAATTTACGGAAAGTCTTTAAGTCCCCGGAAATCCTTAGCACGTATTATTACCCACTATGGCAAGCCAAATGCAGACGCTTGAGGTATTCAATAGTGGGTCGTTCCATGGAAGACCAGTGTAAGGCCCTTCAAGAGCGGCTCAGGCTCTATGAGTGCGCGATCAGCAATATGGCCGAGGGCTTCAGCATGTTTGATGCGGATGCACGGCTTGTGATTTGTAACGACAAGTATGTCGAGATTTATGATCTGCCACCGGAACTCGTAACTGCCGGTACGCCTCACGCCGACATCGTCGAATACCGGTTGGCCCACGGGATGAAGACGGTTGGTACGCTTCAATCCTTTATGGAGCAACACAAGTCGCTAACTTCGCGCGCGGCGACCGGCGTCAAGATAGTGCAAGTCCAATCGGGCGCGATGATCTCGATCCACCATCAAAATTTACCTGCTGGCGGCTGGATTGCTACGCATTGGGATATAACCGAGGATCTTTCGCGCGTGGTTGCACTTGAGGCGCGCGAGAAAGATCTCGAACTTCAGAACTTCCGCTTCGATGCAGCCCTCAACAATATGACCCATAGCCTCTGCATGTTCGATTCCACGCAGCGCCTTGTCGTCTGCAATGAACATTACGCGAAACTCTTTGGCGTGCCTTCAACGTTAACGGAGCCAGGCACAGAGCTTGGGGAGATCCTGGCGCACCGCAAGGCAGCCGGGCTTGTTTCATCCGGTGATCCCCAGCATTATCTAAACCCGGCTCAAGAGACGTTCGGCGATTGCGAACTCATTAAAGAAGAATTCGAGCTCAAAGACGGGCGGATCATCTCGACAACCTGCCGTAAGATGGCTGACGGCGGATGGGTAGCAATATATGAAGACGTCACGACCCAGCGTCAGCAGCAGGACCGAATAAGGTACCTGGCGGGGCATGACCCGCTCACCGATCTTCCCAATCGCGCCCGCTTCTCAGAAGAGTTGGACAGTATTAAACGTCGCATCGCGCGCGGAGAAAAGTGGGCCCTTCTCTATTTCGATCTCGATTACTTCAAGACGGTCAACGATACGTTGGGCCATGGTGTCGGTGACGCAGTGCTGACTGAGGTCGCGGCACGGCTCAAGACCAATTGCCGTGACCAGGACTTCGTGGCGCGCCTTGGCGGTGACGAGTTTGCAATGCTGGTCGGATCGTTGGAGCGGTTGGACGAATCCGCCGCAGTCGCGCAGCGCATCATCGATGAGATGGAACCGCCATTATTCGTCGAAGGACACGAAGTGTCGATCGGGGTGAGCATCGGGATTGCCGTTGCTCCGGAAGATGGCAGCGATGCGGAATCCTTGATGCACAATGCCGATCTCGCTCTCTATCGTGCGAAGGCCGACGGTCGCGGGAATTTCCAGTTTTTCGAGGCCGGGATGAACGCCGCGCTGCAAGAGCGGCGCTTCATCGAAACCGGAGTCAAAGCGGCGCTCGCGCTCAAGCAGTTTCGACTTGTCTATCAGCCGCTGATCCGACTTGAGGATAACTCGATATCGTGCTTCGAAGCGCTGCTGCGTTGGGATCATCCGGAGCGCGGCATAATCCCGCCGGACCAGTTCATTCCGGTTGCCGAGGAAATTGGCGTAATGGTGCCGATTGGCCATTGGGTGCTTCGGGAGGCGTGCCGGACCGCGTCGAGCTGGCCAGCCGATATTTGCGTTTCCGTCAATCTTTCGCCGGCCCAGTTCAAAGCGCGCGACCTGATCAACCAGGTCGACTCCGCGCTCGCGGAATCAGGCTTGGCCGGCGACCGGCTTGAGCTGGAAATCACAGAGTCCCTGCTGCTTGCCAATACGGATTTGACGCTCCAGACACTCCACAAGCTAAGAGAACTTGGCGTGAGGGTTTCGATGGACGATTTTGGCACAGGGTATTCGTCGCTGAGCTACCTGCGATCATTTCCGTTCGACAAGATCAAGATCGACCGCTCCTTTGTGACCGATCTTGCTTCCCACGCCGATAACCAGGCAATCGTCGAGGCGGTGATCGGTCTTGGTGATTCTCTTGGCATGTCAACAACAGCCGAAGGTGTCGAGACCGATGAGGAATTGAGCATTATCCGTGCGCAAGGGTGCCAGGAAGTACAGGGCTTCCTGTTTTCGCCACCTGTATCGGCAATCGGCGCCACTAAATTAATAGCAGAATTCGGGCAAAGAACGGATGCCCAATGGGCCGAAAAGAAACCCGGTGGGGGAGGAATCGCACCGCACCGTTATGGAACACGCGCCAAGTCTCGCTAGTGGAGCGCGCGTTCAAGTGATCGCGGGAACAGTCGCACCAACTTGTTGAATCAACCCAATATCATCGTGAACTAAGCGCGGCGCGAGAGAAACTCCACCACGCCTTTTTTATGGCTGAGTTCGCCGACGCTTTTCATATGGTCCCGGCCAACGATCGGCAGATACTCTGCACCCGGAATAAGATCGGCAAGCTCCTGCCCCGATCCCGCCACCACGTCCTCGGTCCCCACGGCGACGAGTACCGGACATTTGATCTGGGCGAGTTGCTCGGGGAGGATTTTTTCACGCGAGGCGCGCATGCAGGCCGCAAGTGCGCGAAGATCGGCATTGGTCTGCTCCGCGAAGACACGGTAGGCGCGGATATCGTCGTCAAGGATGTCCTCGCCGCTCGGCGCTTCCAGCGCTTTGGCGATCTCATCCGATCCGCCGACCCCGCGAACAAGACTGATACCCATCCCGCCGAACGTGACGCTGCGAACCCGCTCGGGATGGTTGATGGTCAGAAAGGCCGCAATCCTGGCTCCCATCGAGAAGCCGACAATATCGGCGCGGTCGATGCGGAGATGATCGAGCAGGCGCCTGGCATCTTCAGCCATGATGCGTGCAGGGTATTGCTCCGGATCGTAGAGCTTTTCGCTTTGACCATGCCCGCGATTGTCCAGCGCGATAACGCGATAACCGGCATTGCTGAGCGTTTTTATCCAGTTCGTGTTGCGCCAGTTGACCGTGCTGTTGGAAGCGAAACCGTGAATAAGAAGAACGGGCTGTCCCGTCCCCTCGTCCTTATAGGCGATAGTGACGCCATCGGAGTTAAAACGCTGCATTAAACTCTCTATATCAAGCGGTGATGGAAAACGGCTATTTCACTCATCTGTAAACGATAAGCCCGGATTTTGTTCCTTTCCCATTTCGATGCGGCGGTAGAAGCAGCTTCGTCTGCCGGTATGACAGGCGGCCGCCTCTCCCTGGATGTCCGCCTTCAGCCAGATGCAGTCCTGATCGCAGTCGATGCGCATTTCGCGAATAGTGAGCACATTTCCGCTCGTTTCGCCCTTGCGCCAGAGCTTGCCACGGGACCTGCTCCAGAAATGCTCCTCGCCGGTTTCAACGGTAAGCCGCAGGGCATCCTCGTTCATATACGCAAACATCAGGACCTCGCCGCTATCAGCGTCGGTCACGATGGCCGCAATCAGACCATCCTGGTTAAAGCGGGGCGCAAATTCATGTCCGCTTTCCAGTTGCTCTTTCGAAAGTGTCATAAGGGCCAATCAACCAAGCGAAATAGGAGGACTCTGTATCATTCTCAGAAAACGGTCACGATAGTCGGCGCTATGAGCGAACTCACCGGTAAATCGCGTCGTAATCGTCGTTGCATGGGGTTTGTGTACACCGCGCAGCGTCATGCATTCATGCAGCGCATTGATGAGAATTGCAACACCGCGCGGATTGAGCGCTGTTTCAATGGCTTCGGCGATCTGCGCTGTCATGGTTTCCTGCGTTTGCAGCCTTTTTCCGAATATGTCGACGACTCGCGCCAGCTTGGAAATGCCGACCACACGGTCGCGCGGCAGATAGGCGACATGCGCGACGCCGACAATGGGCAGCATGTGGTGCTCGCAAAGCGACTCGAGACGGATATCACGAACCATGACCAGGTCGTCATAGCCATGAACCTCTTCAAATGTCCGTGAGAGGATCTCTATGGGATCGAGCGCATAGCCGGAGAACATTTCCTTGTAGGATTCCACGACACGCTTAGGCGTATCCTTTAGCCCTTCCCGGGCCGGATCGTCGCCTGCATAGCGGATGAGCGTCCGCACCGCGTCTTCAGCTTCCTTGCGGGACGGACGTATGGCCGTGATTTCCGCTGGGGTCGTTTTCACTGCCTGGCCGTTTCCCTGCCTCTGCTCTTGAGAAAGTCCGCCCATTAAGCTGTCTTTCCTTGGATTTAGCGCAACAAAGCTTACGCGATTTCAGGAATTTTTTCATGTCTCGCTGGATTTTACGGATTTGAGAAGCAAATTGATGCGCCCAAAGCGTAAAAAACTGCGGCAATCACGCCCTCTAGTGGTTCGACCGAAACATTTGCACGCCTTAGCAGCAACCACATTTGCAAAT
>CAYOUP010000276.1:0-4908 GCA_964407125.1 uncultured Hyphomicrobiaceae bacterium
CTGTCCCTGTATAACAGGGATATGAATTTTGTTGTTGAACCTGGTATTTTTCAAATAATGATTGGCAGTTCATCGAATGATATAAGGCTTACCGGTGAATTTGAGGTTAAAAAATAAACGAAAGGTTCTAATCTGCTACCTCAAAGCTTCCTTTCAGCCTGATATCCTTGCAGGATCTTCCTATCATAACCTCAAAGCTTCCAGGTTCAACCACACGCTCCATAGAAATGTTCAGCAGGGAGAGATCATAAGGCGTTAGCTCGAAGTTCACGGTCTTTTGTTCCCCTGGTTCCAGTGATAGTTTTTCGAATCCTTTCAGCTCAATGATGGGGGTTACAACGGAACTGATCACATCATCAATGTATAATTGCACAACCTCTTTTCCTGCCAGATCGCCAATATTTCTTACATCAAGACGAATATTTACAGGGTCGTCAGGAGGGATGGTTCTGGGACTTATCTGCAGGTTTGAATATTCAAATTCGGTGTAGCTGAGCCCGAAACCAAATTCCCACAGGGGGGTTAAGGGATAGGTAACATAAGCCCTCCAGTGCCTGTTAAACTTGGCAGGTTTATAGTTATAATAAAAAGGCATCTGTCCGACATGCCGCGGAAATGTAATGGGCAGCCTTCCACTTGGATTAACATCTCCAAACAATACATCAACTATGGCTTCACCTCCCCGCTCTCCGCACATCCATGCTTGCACGATGGCAGGCACATGTGCGGCTGTCCATCTGATGGTCAATGGCCTTCCGCTAATCAGGACAACAATGGTGGGGGTTCCCGTTTCATGCACAGCCTTTATCAGGTCAGCCTGGTACCCTGTCAGGTCAAGGTCTGCGGCATCGTCACTTTCTCCATTGGTTCTTTCATCTTCTCCAACCACAACGATGGCAACATCGGCCTTCGATGCTGCAGACCTCGCGGCAGGAATTTCATTCAGGGTGCTGTCCAGTATATTGCATCCCTTGACATAGCTAACCTTTGTCAGGGGTGAAACTTTGCTCTGGATGGCTTCCAGGACAGTTACCGCCTCGTGCAGCAATTTCTTTGGGATATAATCTCCCAGAAGGTTCTCCCGGTCATCGGCATTGGGCCCGATCACGGCAATGGAGCGGATGTTTTTATCAAGGGGGAGCAGATTTTTTTCATTTTTTAACAGCACTATCCCCTCCCGTGCAGCCTCCAGGGCAAGATCAAGGTGTTCTTTGTTGTGAACAATCTCAATGGCCCGCTCAACATCAACAAATGGATCTTCAAATAAGCCCAGCTGGAATTTCAACCTGAGCACCCGTTTGACGGCACGGTCAAGTAACTCGATTGGCACATTACCTTCGTTGACGTTTTCAATCATATCCTCCATGTAACCCGATTCGAAGGTTATGTTCACATCCACCCCGGCATTCAAGACAATGGGACCTGCTTCTTTTTCCGTGGCCACCACGTGTTCGTATAGAAGTGTGCCGGTATTGCTCCCCTCACTTAATACATTGCCTTTGAAACCAAGTTCATCCCTGAGAATTTTGGTGAGATGCTTTTCCGAGCCATGGTTAGGATAGCCATTAATCGATGGATGAGTAGCCATGACACCCAGTGCTCCGGCCTTTTTGACACCGGCTTCCCAGGGTGGAAGGAAGATCTCCCGTATGGTTCTTTCTGACAGGTCCATGCTACCCCGGTTGATCCCATTCAGTCCCTGTGTCTGACCCGGGTAGTGGCAGAGCCCTGCGATCACCTTGTCACTGGCAGAAATATCATCGCCCTGGGCACCATGGACAATGGCCTCTGCCAGACGGGAACAAAGAAATGGGTCTTCACTGTAGGTCTGTTGATTTCTTCCATGGCGGGGATCCCTGTTGGGTTCAATGACCAGGGTAAAAAGCTGGTGAACACCAGTGGCCCTTGCCTCCCTTGCTGTAGCACTGTAGACATTTTCGATAAGGTCCGGATTCCACGTGGCTCCCAGTCCCAGTCCCTCGGGGAATATCGTTGCTCCCGGGGCCATATATCCATGTGTCCCTTCTTCAACCTGCATAAGGGGGATTTTTAACCGGGTCTTTTCGATGGCTAATTGCTGAAGTTCGTTAAAAACCTCCGCCTGCTGCCTGGTACCTTCCCGTGATATTTCATTGGCCAGGGTAAAAAATCCTCCACCGGGACCAATGCCAAGCAGATCTCCCACCACATACTTTCTGACACCTGCCTGTTTAGCCGGAATATCCTCACCAAACCGATTCATATAAACACAGGGCCAGTTTATTTGTCCAACCTTCTCTTCAAGGGTCATCCTGGATAGTAAATCCTCGACCCTTTTATCGATTGGCTGGTCAGGATCCAGGTAGACCGGTTCAGATGTATTTTTCTGTCCGGTATCACAGGCAGCAATCACCAGGATTGCCAGCATTATGTAAAGAAATTTAAACCTGGCCATCATCGTCAGTTTGACAACTCATTAATCATCTGTAAGAAACCTTCAATAATTCCTGATTCTGCCCCGGACCGGGCACTGGTTGATCTGACTTCATAACCTCCTTTGGAGATGGCCTCATCGCTTACCAGGTAACCACAGCTACCATTGCAATGGGTAAGAAAAAAGGTATTTGAAAAGGGGGACAGGTTTTTTAACTTAACCCCTATCTGATTGAAAACTTCCCCGTTTACACCGGCAAAAATGACAGGGCCAATTTTAATGGCTGACAGGCGCACTTCAACATCGTTCCCGGGGTCATATGCGGCATGGTGAAGGCGGTTTGGCTCTTCCACCTTCCCCGGAAGATAAATGTATTTTTGAATAGCCTTGATGGTACCGGTTGGTAAGGTCTGAATATCCCGGGATACCCTGATGGCCTCTTTTCCGAGGTCAGCACCAATGGCATCAAGGGCATAGGCATAGGAATTTACATCCACGAAATCTATATGTGGACCGTATATCGGGTTTATATCACCCGAGGCTCCGATCAATATAGGAGCTATCATTGATTTGTAAAGGCTGTCTTCAATATATCGGGAGGTTGCACCCGGCCAATCACCGCTGATAAAGTAGTTCCTGGGACCCATAACCACGGCATGGCAGGGCCAGTTCAGGAGAAGCGACAGGATATTTCCTTCAGCATCATCAATACGGACTACCCTGAGATCATGATCACAGGGTCCATAGGGGTTTCTGCCAAGCTGAATATTCCCTTTGCCATCTTCTGCCCTGCGGTTGATATTCATCCTGCATTCACCTTTTCCGGCTCCAAGGCGAGCGGGTTGAAGATTCCCTTCAGCCTCCATGACCAGCGCTACTATTTTCTGCTTCAGTTCATCGGCATAAGCATTTACCTCGGGAGAAGCATCATCAGAATAAACCCTTGTAACGGGACCGCTATGATTATGTACCACGGTAAGAAGGATATATTCCTGCTTTATCCCAACTTCCTGTTCAATGAGGCGGGAAGTTTCCTCACAGAATGAATTTGATAAACCTATGATCTCAGCCGATACTATGGCCGCTTTATTCTCCCCGTCGCTAAAAACGATGGCCCGTGCATAGATCGAATCATGAATGCCTTCAAATGGCTTTGTCCTGCTCCTGTAGCCACTCATCGGGATGGGTACGGAGGGTGTTATATTAACCCTGGCTATCCCTGCCGATAACTCTCCGTTTGTTGAAGGATTGAATGAGAAACCTGATATTACCAAGGCCAGAAAACAGCAGGCCAAAGTGCTTGTTGATTTGATGATGGATTTCATTTGCCTGGATTATGTTTTACATGCTTTCAGAAAAGCTTCTGCTTTTTGCTCGATCTCCTCCTGGGTGGAATGGATATTCAATCCCCACCCGGCTCCGAGTCCCCCGTCCACAACACCAATACTGATATTGATCGAGCGTGACAAAATATCATCCGTTACCGGGAAACTCCCTTTACTAATGGGCCTGCCGATGTTTTTAAAATAATGTAAAACATGTTCCATGTTGGCATACACATGCCAGCCACTATGATCAACGGTATCCGTGCCCAGCGCTTTACATACCGCATCGGCCTGATCTTTACGCTCGAATATTACCGTGCACACTGTTGCTATCGCTCCTGCTTCATCATTCAATGTACGGAATCGAAATCCGTCGGCCGCTGAGATTAAACCTTTAAACTTCTGTTTCTTTTCCTGCAGTATTGAACAAATGAGATCGATCTTTCTGAGTTGTGCGAGCGCCACTGCCGCGGTTACTTCATTCGCCCTGAAGTTCAATCCCAGGATATTTCTCTTTCCAACCTGGACTCCGGTGCGGGAGGGGGTATGTCCCTGGTCATGAATGGCAAACATATGTTCATACAATTCCTGGTCACGGGTAATGATCATCCCGCCATCACCGGCCGTGATGGTTTTAAACACATTGAGTGAAAATGCTCCTGTCAATCCCATTGTTCCAACTTTCTTCCCGTGGTAAGATGCTCCTGCTGCCTGGCAGCTATCCTCAATGACGACAAGGTTATGCTTTTCTGCAATTTTCATGATCTCATCCATCTTGCAGGGATTTCCAAGCATATGAACCGGCATGATGGCCCTGGTTTTAGAAGTGATCCGCTCCTCAACATCTTTGGGGTCCAGTGTCAGGCTTTCATCAATCTCAGCCAGCACAGGTGTGAAACCGGCAAAGATGATGGCCGAGTAGCTAGCCACAAATGTATAGGCAGGGACAATCACCTCATCACCAGGTTTTGCCCCCAGGGCAAATAGCGGGATCAGTAAGGAACTCGTGCCGGAACTGGTGGCAATCCCATAGGGAACCCCGCAATATGCGGCAAATTCCTCTTCAAGGGTATGGACCTTGTGCTTGAAATCCGTATCATTCAAATCCCCGTAGCGGAACAGGTAACCTGACTCCATTACCTCCATTAATTCTTTGATTTCTTCTTTACC
>CAYOUP010000277.1:0-4907 GCA_964407125.1 uncultured Hyphomicrobiaceae bacterium
CGGCGGCGATTGACCTATTCCTTATCACTGGAGAGACGGGCGCGCTGCGGGATGCGGAAATGTGGGTTGATATGATGCAGGCGCATTACCACGCCGAACCGCATGGCGGATATTATCTTTCCGCTGATGATACGACCGACATCACCATCCGCACACTATCGGCGCGAGATGACGCGGCCCCAAATGCAAATGCCATCATGATGGCTGATTTTGCGGCGTTGTTCTCCATTACCGGGAAGACGGCGTACCGCGATCATGCCGAAGCTTTGAAAATGGCCTTCTCTGGCGAAGCGATGCGGTTTGCGAGCCTGCATACCGGGTTCTTCAGTGCGCTGGCCGATCATCTCATGCCCCAACATATCGTGTTGATCCGAGGAAGCGGCGATGAGCTCATGCGGGAGGCACTGACAAATATCTCGCTCCCCGGAACGGCGGTGCAATGGCTCGATCAGGACGAGGACGCCCCGGAAACCTCACCGGCCTTTGGCAAGCGTGCCATCGACGGAAAAGCAACGGCCTATATCTGCAACGGTCCGCAATGTTCACCACCGGTCACCAAGGCGAGTGAGCTTCTGTCGATGCTGCAATCCATGAGGCTGGGCTGATGTCTGTTGGCAATTCGCCAAGGCCTGAACTTGATCACATCGTCATCGCGGCGAATTCGCTCGATGAGGGTGCGCGGTACGTTCATGATCGTTTGGGAGTCGATATTCCGGCAGGCGGCAAGCATCCGCTAATGGGAACGCATAACTGCCTCATGCGGCTCGGAGTATCTTCATTTCTCGAAGTTATCGCTATTGATCCGGCAGCGGAACCGCCAAGGCGCTCTCGATGGTATTCGCTGGATGATCCCTCCTTGCAGGACAGGCTTAATGAGAGCCCTCAATTGATCGCATGGGTTTTGCGGTCGCAGAATATCGAGCATGACACATTGATCGCCGGATACTCAGCACAGGACATCCTCCCCGTTTCACGTGGAACACTGAGCTGGAGATTGACCGTGCCGTCGGACGGAAGCCTGCCCTGGGGCGGCGCGTTTCCGCATATCATCCAGTGGGACGATGGCATTTGTCCCTGGGAGCAGATGGCTGATAAGCAAGCCGGGCTCGTGCAGCTAAATATCAGTCACCCCGATGCCGACCGGATGGGTTCCGTTCTTTCCAGATTGATCGGAGATATTCCCGACTATCTGAGGATATCAAAAGCGGATCGGCCGGACCTGGAGGCAGAGCTGAGTGTTACAGGGCACGGGGTGACGCTATAAACGTTCAAGCCGCATATTGAACGCTGGGGGCTGCTTAACGAGCGTGGCGGCTGACAGGCTCCCAAAGAAATGCAACCCTGTACAGTGTCGTGTCGCCATAGCGCTCCGGCGACGATCCGCATTGCCGGCCGCCGAGATGGCTATAGAACCGGCAAGCCATTTCATTTTCCGAAAGCGCCCAGACAAGCAGCGAACGCCTTCCATCGCGTTTCAGCTCCTTATAGGCTTCCTGAAAAAGGTCCTTGCCAAAACCAAGGCCCTGAAATGTGGGCGACAGGTAAAGCTCGTAGATTTCCCCGATATTGGCGCGCCTCGGGTTTCGTGAGGCGCCATAGGATACATAGCCCTGCACCTCGCCGTTAAAGGTGAATACAAGGATTTTTGTGCTGGATCGTCTGATGACGCTGCTCCACCAGCTTTCATCACGCCGCGCGATGAGCCTTTTCAGATAGAGATGCGGGATTATGCCTTGATAAGTCGACAGCCATGTTTCTTCATGTACGCGCGCTATGGCGCCGGCGTCGCTGGGCTTGGCTGACCTTACTCTCGCTGCTGCAGTGACCATGAGCTTAACTCAGAACTCTTTACTCGGTGAACTCGCAATCCTGTTTGGATTTAAGGGTTAGGCCCATTACCGCGTGATGTACTTGCCGAACTGACCCAAGGCCAGTTGCCACCATTCGATTGTATCTGCAAAATTCTTTCTGTCGACACCGCCCATATTCAGATTGACGAAAAATTGTAGAAAAACATCGCCATCCTTGTCGAGAAAGGCTTTACCGACGAATTTTTCAAGGTTCCATGCGTTGACGGTTTCGATCGGGATCTTTTTCTCAAAGATCCAGTACGTCGAGAAGTTTATGGCCTTGCAGTTTGCGCCGTCCTTGCAGCCGACGAAATAGATGTAAAAAAACTTTCCGCCCGATGAGGATTCAATCCGTGGCGTATTGCTGGAAGTCGTTTCAAGCTTTGCTCGAAAACCCAGCTCCTGAAGAACGGATGCGATCTGTGCCGGATCGCTGGCATCGACCTTTTGCGCAAATGAGTGAGTGACCACACCGGACAAGGCGGTCAGTACAACAGCAACAAACAGCGCCCGCATCTACTTTCCCTCTGCACCCAGAAATAATGGCCTCTAAATGACTCTAGTGGATGAGGCGCGACATATACAAGATAACAATGGCCGTTCGCCCACGAGATCTTTGGTTCGGCGGCGATTGTTCTGTATTTGCAATTAAAAAGCCCGCCATCTGACTGGCGGGCCTTGTTATCTGCGTCGATGCCGATGCTTGTTCAGCGCAGGGGATTGTTTTGGTTGCGAGCCGCCAAAAGCCTCAGCCTCAGCGCATTGAGCTTGATAAAACCCTGCGCATCCTGCTGGTCGTAGGCGACCGCGCCTTCCTCGAAGGTCACAAGCCCCTCGCTGTACAGCGACTGAGGCGAGCTGCGTCCGATGACATTGGAGGAGCCTTTGTAAAGCTTGAGCCGGACGGTGCCGTTTACGCGCTCCTGCGACTTGTCGATCAGCGTCTGAAGCATTTCGCGTTCCGGCGAAAACCACAGGCCATTATAGATCAACTCGGCATAGCGCGGCATGAGTTCATCCTTGAGATGCGCCGCACCGCGATCCAGCGTGATGCTTTCCATTCCGCGATGAGCGGTAAGAAGGATAGTGCCGCCCGGCGTTTCATAGATGCCGCGCGATTTCATCCCGACAAAGCGGTTCTCGACGAGATCGAGGCGGCCAATCCCGTGCTCATAACCGAGCGCGTTGAGCTTGGTGAGTAGCGCTGCGGGCGACAGTGCTTCTCCGTCAATGGCAACCGCGTCCCCTTTCTCGAATGCGATCTCGATGATTTGCGACTTGTCCGGCGCATCCTCGGGGCTCTTCGTGCGCTGATATACAAATTCCGGGGCTTCCACTGCCGGGTCTTCCAGCAATTTACCCTCCGATGAGGTATGCAAAAGATTAGCGTCCACCGAAAAAGGAGACTCGCCACGCTTGTCCTTGGGAACTGGGATCTGGTTTTTCTCGGCAAAATCGAGAAGCGCGTTGCGGCTCTTGAATTCCCACTCCCGCCATGGCGCGATCACGCGGATATTCGGATCAAGCGCATAATAGCCGAGCTCGAAACGCACCTGGTCATTGCCTTTACCTGTCGCGCCATGACAGACCGCGTCCGCGTCTGTTTCACGTGCAATCTCGATCTGGCGCTTGGCGATGAGCGGGCGGGCGATCGATGTGCCGAGCAGATAGACGCCTTCATAGAGCGCATTGGCCCGAAACATCGGAAAAACATAGTCACGCACGAAATCCTCGCGCAGGTCTTCCACGAAGATCTGCTTGATGCCAAGCATCTCGGCTTTTCGCCGTGCCGGTTCCAGTTCCTCACCCTGTCCGAGATCCGCGGTGAACGTCACGACCTCGCAATTATAAGTAACCTGAAGCCATTTGAGGATGATCGAGGTGTCGAGGCCGCCGGAATAGGCGAGGACGACTTTCTTGATGCTGGACATGCGCCTGGAGCTTTCCTGATAACCGTTTCCCACGCGGCCCTTATAGAAGCGGCGGGAAGCGGACGGCAAGCCGTTTCAAGGGAATCGAGCCGCCCGCTTGAGTGAATGCCCTGATACGCCGAATACCTATGAGCAATCGCCGTAATTATTCGCCCGCGCAAAGAATGGTACCGCATTCATATTAGCCTTAAGGGATCATGTGATGCGTAATATTCGAATAATCATCAGTGCGGTGGCTGGCGCTTTCATGGTGCTTCTGGCTGTATCCGGGGCAAGCGCGGCGCAGGTGTCCGAATGCAAGGGGCTTGAGCAGCCAAAATGCGCGTCTGAAGCGACGTGTAGCTGGGTCCGTTCCTACACCACTTCGAAAGGCACTGAGGTCAAAGCGTTCTGCCGGAGAAAGCCGGGCAGAAAACAGACTACGAATGCCAAACCTGATGGGCCGAGCGGCACTTGATAGTTTTTGTCTGTCATGGATTGGCTTGAATCCGACAGCCTACATATATCGCGTCAGATGAGGGTTGAAGCTCCATATGGACGGATATACGGGCACCGGTATTGAGGCGTTAAACGGCGCCGAGCTTACCGCATAGGGCGGCATGATCGCAGGCGTCATACCCATGAGTGGGAAATGCTGCCTATATGGTTGCCACATCGGCATTGCACCAAGCTGGTGTGGGGAAAAACCAGTCCAGCTTTGCGGCATGGCTGCCATCCAGGGAGCGGCAACCGGCAGAGTCCATGCAGCGAGACCGCGCACCATCCGCTCGTAAGCCAGCATTCGGTTCATCTGAAAGAAGACGTTTTCCGTGCCGCTGCAAATTTCATTCATCGTACCGGTAACGGATTTCAGAGCTTCGCGGGTCATATACACCCAATAATCCGGCCAGTCGTGAGGCAGCTTTCCGCTGTCGCGTTTGGGAGTGGCGGTATTGGATGCCGGTGTATAGAAGCCGAGCATACACGCTTTCCAGTTCAGGATAAGGGCCACGAACGGCCAGAAGCGTTATACTCTTAAAAGTTAAGGATTGTTGAGCCGTGACGCAATGCTTTGTTTGACGTCACGGCTCATCAATATTGACGCGCGGGAGGTATTTTCGATGCCCTAGTCTTTAGTAGAAAAGTA
>CAYOUP010000278.1:0-4854 GCA_964407125.1 uncultured Hyphomicrobiaceae bacterium
TAACGAATGGTTAATTTTATGCATTGGTACAAAAAAACACCCGCAGGAGTTGCTCTGCGGGCGTTTCATACAAGCGTAAATTTGCGTTCGTTATGCCGGGTGTGCTTCAGCCGTTTCGGCAGCTTTCTTCACCGCCTTCTGGACTTTTTCAAACGCCCGGACCTCGATCTGACGGATGCGTTCGCGGCTGACGCCGAATTCGCCTGACAGCTCTTCTAGCGTGAGCGGTTCGTCTGAAAGACGGCGCGCAGCGAAAATCCGCTTCTCGCGGTCGCTAAGCTTGCCCATCGCCGATTCGAGATAACCACGGCGATTGTCCAATTCCTCGCGGTCGGCCAGCGCAGTTTCCTGGTCGATTTCATCATCGACAAGCCAGTCCTGCCATTCGCCACCACCATCGGCATCCGTTCTAAGCGGCGCGTTCAGGGAACTGTCGCCCGCAAGACGGCGGTTCATGGAGATGACATCTTCTTCCGGCACGGACAGCTTTGTAGCGATCGCCTTGACGTTGTCGGGGTGCAGATCGCCATCGTCAAACGCCTGAAGCTGGCCTTTAAGCTTGCGCAGATTGAAAAACAGCTTCTTCTGCGCAGCTGTGGTGCCCATCTTCACAAGGCTCCAGGACCGCAGGATATACTCTTGTATCGCGGCCTTGATCCACCACATGGCATAGGTGGCCAGACGGAAGCCCCTTTCGGGATCGAAGCGCTTGACCGCCTGCATCAGGCCGACATTGCCTTCCGAAATCACTTCGCCGATAGGCAGGCCGTAGCCGCGATATCCCATCGCGATACGCGCCACGAGGCGGAGATGCGATGTGACGAGCTTCTGGGCAGCGTCGGAATCCTCATGCTCCTGCCAACGCTTCGCGAGCATGTACTCTTCCTGAGGCTCCAGCATTGGAAAACGCCGGATTTCTTCCAGATAGCGCGCCAAACCGCCGCTTGCTGCAACTGATGGTAATGTAGCCATGGCTCGCTCCTTATTCTGCTTGTAACCTTAGCGGCTCACATTGAGATACGTTCAAGTCGCCTCAATTGTTGCAAAAACCACTTAACGCACAAGCCAAACATCCGTGATGACTGTTTTACTCATGTTTGAACGCCGCGATAAGTTCGCAGATTTCCGGAGGTAGATTTGACCGGAATTCCATGTAGCGTTCGTTTATCGGGTGAGTAAATCCTAAGGCAACGGCGTGTAGAGCCTGCCTTTTCATGTTCAATGTAGCATTTTCGGCTTCTTTTTGCAATGTCGCGGTTTTCGAGCGAAAGCCGCTGCCATAGAGATCATCCCCCACAATCGGATGGCTGATATGCGCCATATGCACACGTATCTGATGGGTTCGGCCCGTTCGGAGCGTGCATTTGACCAGACTCATGACGGGTAGGGATTTCGGTTTCCTTTCGCTCAGTACAGCGAGTGTTTCATATTCCGTCAGGGCAACTTTACCATCTGCCCGACGAACCGCCATTTTCAGCCTGTTCGTCGAATGCCGCCCGATCAGCGTTTCGATCTTCCCGATGCGCGGCAGGGGGACGCCCCAGACCAGCGCCTGATATTCGCGCATCAGTGAACCCTCGCGGCCATGATCGGCGAATTGTTCGGCCAGCCCGCGATGTGCCGTATCAGTCTTGGCGACGACCATGACGCCGCTCGTATCCTTGTCGAGGCGATGGACGATACCGGGGCGGCGGACGCCGCCAATTCCGGACAGGCTGTCGCCGCAATGAGCGATAAGAGCGTGAACCAGCGTGCCGGTCCAGTTCCCGGCTCCGGGATGCACGACGAGCCCGGCCGGCTTGTCGATCACGATCAGATGGTCATCCTCATAGAGAATATTGAGCGCAATATCCTCGCCCTGTAGCTCGGCGGACTCGGGTTCGGGAAGCGTGAGATGAAATTCCTCATCGGGTTTGACCCGGTAATCCGGCTCGACTATCGTCCGGCCAGACGCTCTGACATACCCCTGCTTGATGAGATCGCGCGCTCTTGAGCGGCTGAGATCAGGGCATTCCACCACGATAAACCGGTCGAGGCGAAGCCCGTTGTGATCTGCAAGCACCTTGATCGACCGAAGATCCATAACCGACATTGCTTTATTATTGAGGACAGATGCTGAACGAATCCGAAACAGCTCCGATCGGGAGCACGATGACGCCGCGGCAGGTCCGAAATCTCAAGATCGCCATTGCGATCATGACGGTTCTGCTCATCGCCGGATTTCTTCTGCTTCTATACGGGATTTTCATGCGCGTGGGCAAGAAGGCTGAGGACATTCCAGCCACGGCCGCACCGGCAATTGCCGAGGGAACGCCGCCAGCGCTGTTGGAGTTTCCCATCGAACCCGGCGCGGCCGTCACCTCGGTTATGGCCGAACAGGGCAGGCTGATCATCCATTTGCGCAAACCCGGCGGGGATGAGATCATGATCATCGATCTGGCCAGCGGCCGCGAAATCCAGCGAATCAGGCTGACGCCAGGCGGTTAGCTCCGACGGTGAGCTTGCGGGTATTTCCTGAGCATCCGCCGCATGATCAGCGCATCTTCGCTGACGTTCGCATGACGGTAATAGGCGACTCGCTTGCCGACAGGCTCAAAGCCGAAAGACTTGTAAAGCGTGATCGCTGCTTCGTTGGTCACACCAACCTCAAGAAAGAAGGCTGTAACTTCGGCGCCTGTCAGCTTTTCGAGGGTGGATGACAGCAGGGCCCTGGCTATCCCCTTGCGCCTCAATGCCGGATCTGTCGCAATCGTGAGGATTTCGCCCTCATCGCCTCCCGTTCTGGCAATCACGAAGCCCGCCGCGGCACGCTTGTCAAGCCGCGCCATGAGGCCGTAACAGCCCATATCCTCCGCGTAACGCCGGAAATCCGCAACCGGCCAGCCACGCGCGAAGCATTTCGCGTGGAGCGCTGCCGCATCCGCCGCGTTCTCCACCGTCAGGACTTCCAGATGCGGACTATCAACCGGAGACACGTTCGAGGCTCCTGCCGGTTTGCGGTTTGGCATCGGGAGGTCGAAGATAGAGCGGCCCCGGTGGATGCTCCGACGGTTGACGGTCCGCCGCAAGCACGGCCAGCGTGGCAGCGTCCGGCAAAAGATCGGGCAGGCCTGCCCGGATTGCCCGGCCCGAGGCTCCTGCATTTTCAGCCAGCAACGCCGCGCCGCTCCCATATGCCGCGTTGATCGAGGCTGACAGCTCAGACGCAATGCGTGTCAGGGGTAGAATCTGCGGATCGGCGAGCGGGCGCGCATCCGCATCGAAACACTGCACATAGGCTTCATCGCGCCGCGCATCGTGGACGATGGCAAAATCACCATCCGCCTCCGCCCCGGTGCGCTCTCGAACGCATTTCAGCGCCATGACTTCAAGGCTGCCGACGCCGATCATCGGCACTTTTGCCGCAAGTGCGAACCCACGCGCCGCGGCCAGCCCTGCCCGCACGCCGGTAAAGCTGCCCGGTCCGATCGTGACCGCAATCGCAGATAGCGCATCGAAACCGCATCCGGCTTCAGACATGACGGCTTCGACCATGGGAAACAGCGCCTCGGCATGACCGCGCATCATCGGCTCGAAATGCTGTACAACGACGCTGGCCCCATCTTGCAAAATGGCGGCTGAGCAGGCTGACATGCTCGTGTCGATCGCAAGAATTGTCATGGTGTGCTCAGTCCGCGCGTACTTCACTCAAATTCAGCTGAAGCGAAATCCCCATGAAAACAGGGATCCAGCGCACTGCAGCTCTCATGTGATCATGAATCTCCGCATGCGCGGGGATTTCGATGAATTTGAGAACGGAAGTGCAATCATGGCTTTGAACTAAACCGCGCGCACCTCGGTCACTTCAGGAACAAAGTGCCTCAGCAGATTCTCGATACCGTGCCGCAGCGTCGCCGTCGAAGACGGGCAACCGGCGCATGCTCCGCGCATATGCAGATAGACGATGCCGTCATCATAGCCGTGGAAGACGATGTCGCCGCCATCCTGTGCGACAGCCGGGCGGACGCGCGTATCGAGCAATTCCTTGATCGTCACGACAATCTCGCTGTCTTCGCTATTCGGATCGCCGGCGGCATCGTTTTCGGCCTCGTTCGTGACAGCCGGAGCGCCGGACATATAGTGTTCCATGATCGCGCCGAGCAGGGCAGGCTTGAGATGCTGCCATTCACCTTCGCTCTTCGTAACGGATATAAAGTCGCCGCCAAGAAAAACGCCGCTCACGCCGTCGATCTGAAACAGTCTCGCTGCAAGGGGCGACTCACGATCAGCCTCTTCCGCATCGCGAAAATCGCGTGTCCCCGAGTGCAGAACGGGAGCGCCCGGGATGAATTTCAGCGTCGCCGGATTTGGCGTCGCTTCGGTCTGAATGAACATGCTTCACCTCATATCCGGCTTAAGCGCCGGACATAATTTAGAATAATTCTATATCATATTAGGGCAGAAAGAGTCTGCTCTTCAAGTCCGCCAGGGCGGGATGTTGACACGCGACTAGGCAAGAGCCTCGATTTCCTCAATCGTCATACTGCCCGGAATGATGGTGATCGGTATCGGGAACGATCCGGCATTCTTGCCGCCAGCCAGTTGCGAGACCAGCGGGCCTGGCCCCGATGCTTCCTCCGATGCGCCGAGAACGAGAATGCAGATATCGGGATCTTCCTGAATGAGATTGACGATCTCATCCGGCTTGTCACCCTCACGGATGATCTCCTCGACATGGAGATTTTCGTATCCCCAAAGCTTCAACTTGCGGTTATAGAGGCGAAAAACCGCCTTGGCTTTGGTGAGCGCCTCTTCACGGTAAGCGTCGGCGACGCCCAGCCAGTGCTGAAAATCAGCGGGCTCGATGATGTATAG
>CAYOUP010000279.1:0-4839 GCA_964407125.1 uncultured Hyphomicrobiaceae bacterium
TAGATCATGATTATAATCCGGTAGGATCATATCGATCAGAATTCACAGTTTCAAGTGATTGGTTTCATCGGGAAACCTTTATACATTTTGATGGGGTTAAATCAGCTTTTTATATATGGATAAATGGAACAAAAGTTGGATATAGTCAGGGTTCAATGACGCCCGCGGAATTTAATATTACAAAATATCTAAAAGAAGGCAAAAATACTTTAGCAGTAGAAGTATATCGATGGTCTGATGGAAGTTATTTAGAAGATCAAGATATGTGGAGATTTAGTGGGATATACCGAGATGTTTACTTATTCTCTACACCTAAAGTTCATATCAGAGATTTCTTTGCGTATTGCATTCTTAGTGAAAATTATCAAAATGCATTATTAAAAATACGGTTAAGACTTAGAAATTATACCAAGAATAATTTTAATGAGTATAAAATAGAAATTTCATTGTTAAATGAGGAAAAACGATATATAGAATCAGAGATATTGATAGAAGATTATATAAACATTAAATCTCAAAAGGAAAAGAAATTAGAACTAGAAAAAGAAATTAAAAATCCTAAAAAATGGTCAGCAGAAACACCATATCTTTATGATTTGATTTTAGTTTTCAAGAATTCTGATAATGATGTTATTGAAGTTGAACATTGTAAATTTGGATTTAAACAAGTAGAGATAAAGGCTGATGGCGGTTTCTACGTAAATGGGAAATCAATTATTTTTAAGGGTGTAAATAGACATGAGCATGATCCAGATTTTGGAAGGGCAGTACCTTATAATAGAATGATCCAAGACATGAAATTATTAAAGCAGAACAATATCAATGCTGTACGTACAAGCCATTATCCAAATCATCCAAAGTGGTATAATTTATGTGATCAATATGGAATTTATATCATTGATGAATGCAATTTAGAATCACACGGTTTACGCGATACTATCCCTAATAGTGATCTTAAATGGACAAAAGCATGCGTTGATAGAATGATTAGGATGGTTGAAAGGGATAAGAATCATCCATGTATTGTTATGTGGTCTCTTGGAAATGAAGCTGGGATGGGTAATATATTTAAAAAAATGAAAGATGCATCACTTAAGGTTGATTCTACAAGACCTATACATTATGAAGGAGATTATCACCAAGAAGTTTCTGATGTAATAAGTTTTATGTACTTTCCCCCAAGAATTTTTGAAAAAATGATTAAAAGAAATAGATATGGAAATCCCGAGATTGGTATGAATTTTAAGGTAAAGGAAGGTGAGATAAAGCTATATATGCTATGTGAATATGCCCATGCTATGGGAAACAGTCTTGGAAACTTTCAAGAATATATCGATGTTTTTGAAAAATATCCAAATGCAATTGGTGGTTTTATTTGGGATTTCATTGACCAAGGACTTCGTAAGACTGCAGAAAATGGAAAAGAATTTTGGGCTTATGGAGGGGATTTTGGTGATCAACCTAATGATAAAAATTACTGCATTAATGGAATTGTTATGCCTGATAGGAAACCTAATCCTGCATTATTTGAAGTTAAAAAAGTTTATCAAAATATTAAGATGATACCAATTGATTTAATTGAAGGTAAAGTTAAGGTTAAAAATAAATATAATTTTCAATCGCTAGATTTTGTTGCCTTATTATGGGAATTAACTGCTAATGGATTAAAAGTTGAAGAGGGTCGAATAGACAAAATTAATGTTAAACCTGGAGAAGTCAAAGATGTAATAATTCCATTTAATGCACCAGAAATCACTTCAAATGCTGAATATCACCTAAAAATCACCTCAATTCTAACAGAAGATATGATTTGGGCCAATGAGGGTCATATCATTGCTTGGGATCAGTTTAAAATACCTTATGATGTTCCAATAAAGGCAGAAATGAATATAAATGAGATGGATAATATTACAATTGAAGAATTAGAGGCCCATTATATAATAAAAGGAGAAGACTTCACACTTAGGTTTGATAAAATCACCGGTGTTATAGAGGAATATTCCTTTAGAAATATGGATCTGATTATCGCTCCTTTAGTTCCTAATTTTTGGAGAGCTCCGACTGATAATGACCAAGAAAGCGTCGATTTTAGCGTAACACCAATCCCGAGTGTGGATAAAACTTGGAGAGTCGCGGGAAAAACAAGAAAAATAAAAAAAATTGATTATGAAAAGATAAATCCTAAAGTTATTCAGATAAAAGTACAATTTAATATCCAAAATTCTAAAAAACCCCTTGAAACTATATATTCTATTTATGGAAATGGAGGTGTAATAATAAAAAACGATTTTACTCCAAGTAAAAACATGGTTCGTTTTGGTATGCAAACGTTAATTCCTAGAGATTTTAACAAAATGATATGGTATGGGAGAGGTCCTCATGAAACTATGTTAGATAGAAAAACTGGAGCTGCTATTGGGATATATTCTGGTTTAGTAGAAGAATTAATTACCCCATACATTAAACCACAAGAAAATGCGAATCGAACCGATATACGTTGGGTTGCTTTGACCAATAAAGAAGGAAACGGGTTTTTAGTATCAGATGTTGGTGGAACTTATCTTAGTACAAGTGCTTGGCCCTATACTATGGAAGATTTAGAATCCGCAACACACGATTTTGAATTACCTCTCCGTGAATCTATTACTTTTAATATTGATTATAAACAACAAGGAGTCGGAGGAGATTTTCCCGGGCTTGCTGCACTTCATAGTAAATATAGACTAAAAGGAAATATTGATTATAGCTATACATTTTTCCTTAGAGGGTATACAAAGGATATGGGAGAAATTAGCCTAATTGCTCAGAAAAAGCCTCCAATTATGTAATCTGAATTTAACAATGTTATTAAATTAAAACAGACTTAGAATAATGGTTAGAAAGTATTTTGAAGATAATGGTGATTAAATGGCTCGCCCTTTATGGTTTGTAAAATTACTTAAAAAAGCATTTCCAAATATCAAATTTATTGCCAAATTAACAAATCTACCCATTTTAGGTACTGTCTTCGATCAGCTCCTTTTTAGGGGCGATGATATTATTTATCTCCCGATAGATAAAGTTATTGAGATAAATAAACCAATGGGAGAATATAATGAATTTATACTCCCCTCTCAAGTGCTAGAATATTTCATTGATAAAGCTAAACATCATTGGGTCATGAATTTCTGTATTTGCAGATCAAGTATGGATTGTAAAGACTATCCTATTGATTTAGGGTGCCTTTTTCTAGGAGATGCAGTATTGGATATCAACCCTCAATTAGGAAAATTAGTTTCTAAAGAAGAGGCTCTAGATCATCTAAGAAAATGCAGAGAAGCGGGATTAGTTCAAATGATTGGCAGAAATAAATTAGATGCACAATGGCTTGGTGTTAAACCTGGAGAAAAACTGTTGAGTATATGTAATTGCGATCCATGCTGTTGTTTATGGCGTGTTTCTTCAATCTTATCCCCCAAAATTGGATCTAAAATTAGGAAAATGCCGGGAGTAAATGTTAGGGTTACTGATAAATGTATTGGTTGTGGAACATGTACTAAAGGAGTGTGTTTTGTTAATGCTATTAAGATAATAGATAACCATGCTGTTATAAATAATGAGTGTAGAGGGTGTGGACGGTGTGTTGAGATATGCCCTCAAAAAGCAATAGATATTATAATTGAAGATATTCAATATGTGAAAAAATCAATTGAGAAGATTGATAAAGTAATAGATCTGACTTAATTTTAAAGTCTTAAGATTTTTCTTTCCAGAAATAATTTTTTAGTTTTAAATTATCTATCCTTGTTCTTTCTTTTAATGCTGATACTGCTTGAACTGTTTCCTTAATAGAATGGAACACAGGTATATTCGCAAGTTCTAATGATTCGATAATTAACGAGTACTTTGTGACGTAAGGAACAAAACATACGATTGGCTTATTTTTGTAGGATATAATGTTTGCAATCCTTCTTCCTATTTGAAAGGATATATTTGGTGGATAAGGTAATAGTAGCAATATTATACACTCAATTTTTTCCAAATCTGACAAGTAACGAATTATATTTTCAATATCTGTGTCTAATACAGATCCTGTTAAATCAATAGGATTATTAAACGAGGCAATTTCTCTAGCAACTGGGTTCATAAGCTCTTTCAATTCTCTTTTTTCTTGTGATGAAAATCGAACAGCATTCAATCCATATTTTTTTAGCATATCCGAAGCTAATACCGCATGACCTCCAGAAACAGATACAATTGCTACATCTCCATAAGTTATAACATTTTTTCCAAAGGGATTTCTACGATGAGATAATACATCAAATACTTTTAAGCAGGTCAATAACTCTCTTTCAGAATGAGGTTGAATGATATAATGTTGCCTTAAAGCATCATAAATAATTTTAAAATCCCCTGCTAAACTGGCGGTGTGTGATTGTGTTGCTACCTTTCCCTCTCTAGTTTTTCCTCCAAAAAATACTATTACTGTATCTTCAGATTCTTTTGCTAGCTGTAAGAATTTTCTTGCTCTCCCCTCTTTAAACCCTTCTAAATAAAAAGCTATATTTGATGTTTCTGGATCAACTTGACTGAAGTATTCTAATAACATTACCTCATCCACGACAGCACGATTTCCAATAGAAACAGCAGTGGATACACCTATATTTCTTTCATTGAATTTAACAAAAAATTGATCGACAAGTACTCCCCCACTCTGGCTTATCAATGCAACAGACCCTTTTGGGGGTTTAGTGATACGTTCTGTAGGTAGAAAAATTGTATCTACGAGAGGTGGAGCATACACTCCAAGGCAATTAGGACCTAATACTGCAATATCATTGTCAAATGCTATTTTTACTA
>CAYOUP010000280.1:0-4828 GCA_964407125.1 uncultured Hyphomicrobiaceae bacterium
AATGGTCGCTCAGAATGCAGCAGATCGTCGCCTATGAAACCGATCTTCTGGAATTTGACGACATCTTCGATGGTTCGGCGGTCATCGAAGCGAAAGTCGAGGAGCTGAAGGAGCTGGCGCGGGCGGAGCTGAACAAGATCGATGCGATGGGTGGCGCGGTGGCGGCCGTTGAGTCCAGCTACATGAAGCAGCAACTCGTGGAGTCGAACGCCGCAAGGCTGAAAGCCATCGAAACCGGCGAGCAGATCCTGGTCGGCGTCAACCGCTGGACCGAAACGGAGCCGTCCCCGCTGGATGGCGGTGAAGATAACGGCGTATTGACCGTAGCGGAACATGTTGAAGATGAACAGATTTCAGCGCTTCAAGCCTGGCGGGAATCGCGGTCGCCGGACGCCGTTGCCGAAGCTTTGTCCGTTCTTGCAGAGGCGGCGCGTAACGGGCAGAATATCATGGAGCCGTCCATCCAATGCGCCAAGGCGGGCGTGACCACGGGAGAATGGGGCGAAACGCTACGCTCCGTCTTCGGAGAATATCGTGCGCCGACAGGCGTGGGGAAGGCGCGCTTGAATATGGAAGAAAGCCTGGAAACAGTCCGGGCAGAGGTCGAGCGTGTCTCCAAATTGCTCGGCAGGCGTATCAAGCTTCTCGTCGGGAAGCCGGGGCTCGATGGCCATTCCAACGGTGCGGAACAGATCGCGGTGCGCGCGCGTGATTGCGGCATGGAAGTTATTTATGAAGGCATCCGTCTCACGCCCGCTGAAATCGTCAATGCGGCGCTTGAGGAGAGTGCGCATGTGGTCGGGCTTTCGATCCTGTCCGGGAGCCATGTCGCGCTTGTCCGGGATGTGCTTGAGAGGATGAAAGCCAAGGGGCTGGAGGATGTTCCGGTCATCGTCGGCGGCATTATACCACCTGGCGATGCAGCGCAGCTAAGGGCCGCCGGAGTGGCTGCGGTCTATACGCCAAAAGACTTCCAACTCAATGATATTATGATGGAAATTGCCTCTCTTCTCGATCCGGACAAACGCGCTGCCTGACCGTTTGCGACACATTTTTGCCACAGATTCCAGCCTTCCGGCATAACTGTGGACCATGCGGCCAAAATGCATGGCGTTTACGCAATCTTAACCTTGCGCGCTATCCGGCAAATCACGCATAGTTTTCAAAAGCGGTTCGGGGGCGGACCGGACCGCTATATGGAAATCGAGGGGGCCAATGCTGTCCGAATTGGCGTTTCGGGCGCAACTCGTCATTCGCGAGCAGCGTGAGCTGTTCGATTACTGGCGTGCATGCGCAGAATCCAGAGCTTTGCCTTCGCGGTCGCGGATCAACCCTGCAGCGATCTCTTCCCTGCTGCCCGGAATCAGCATCCTCGATGCCGGACCGAAGCCGGAAAACATCATCTACAGGCTCGCTGGAACCAGATTGCGGGAAATCTTCGGCCGGGAAGTCACCGGCAAATCCGTCTTCCAACTCGATTACGGCGAAAAGAAAAATTACTGGGTCAACGTCTACCGGAAGGTCATCGACGAAAAGGTTCCGATGCAAGGCGCGATCAAGGGACCCGTGGCAGACCGCGATCATGTTGTGTTGTTCTGGATGCGTCTTCCGTTATCGGACGATCAGGAAACAATAAATAAGATCCTCTGTCACGATGTTGCCCTCCCGGTCAGTGTCGCTTATGAGCTCGACGCGGTCGGAAGCGCGAGAAACAGGACGGCGTGAGAACTTGCCGCCTGTGCAGCTATCCCGCCGTGACCTGTCTGAGAAATCTTACCTTTACTCCTCTTTGCAACAGCTTTGGGCCGGAGGAGCCTCTTTTCTCTTTCCGCAATTTCCCCTAACGCGATCACTTCCTGAGCGAGCGCCTGCTTCAGAGCGAGATGGCGATTGATATCATAACACCAGTGCCCTGATTTTCCGCGTTGCCGCTCAAGTCGCAATGCATTTCTCAGAATAGCGACTATCCGTTCACGGTTTTTTATGTCGGTTGTATTGATTTCGCTCGGCCACAGGCCGGTCAGCCTTGGCAGGTCTTTGTCGCGGCTATAGGCCGCCCGCTTTCCGCAATATGTCGGAAATGATCTGTTACGTGGCTTCTCTGAACTCATGGATTGCTCCGAAAATATTTGCACGGAGCATCTCATGAGCTGAGGAGACGGAAATAACTTTGTACTGTCTTTCTGCTATCGGACTTAAAAATATCTTACGGACATTATGATCCTGGCGGCCCAGTCTATACTCTGGTCATACTGGACTTCGCCGCCATTTTCATGCGGGACGAGTGTCCATCCGCGATCCCGTCCGCGTATGACCCGGCGCAAAAGGACCGGTCCATCCGCAACCGCAACGATGCAATCGACGCCGTGTGCATTGTCGATATCTTCCATGCGGAATCGGTTGGCGATAAGAATGGTCCCCGCTTCATAAGGCCCGACCGGCAAGTCGAGACGGGCGGCAACCGGATTATCAGCAGGCACCTCAAGGTGAATTATGGCGCCCTGATCCTGCTTGATTGAATTGATCCGGCCATATTCGCCAATACGGCCGATCATCTGGATCTCGCGGTTGGAGCGGGAACCGATAAGGTCCGCGGGCTCTATCAGAAGCGCCCGGGCTATTTTCTCGAGCCAGTCTGTGGAAACGGTCATATTCGCCGTTTCGAGACGCTGGACAGTTTGCGGTGTCGTATTGATCTTGTCCGCAAGTTCCTTGAGCGTCATGCCTCGCAGTTTGCGAAATTCTCTTATTCTGGTTTGCATCTCGTGTACTCTTACTCTTTCTTCACTGTAGACGAGATTTTTTAGGATTGGATTATCGTCATTTTTAACTTTTGCCGTAAATTTTAGTGGTTATCGCAAGATGCGAGATTGGTTCGCGTGGCTGGCAATCATTTGTTTGGAAGAGTACGAGTGCGGACGGGAGTATCCAAATTGGCAGATTTTCCTGAATCATTTCAGCGTATTACCGTAACCCACCATTTGTATGGGAAGAGAGCTGAGATATCAATATCTTGTATTCACTTTCTTAATTTTGTCGAGCACTGCGCGCAATCGGTTTTTCAGTTGCCGGAGTTTTCGCTGAGAAAGCGCGACAGGAGGGCAACGGTTTCCATGGCTCGCCACGTGGCGATGTATCTGCTTCACACCCTGTACGGTTTCAGCTTCACGGTCATTGGCGTGCATTTTTCTCGCAGCCGTAAAACCGTGGCGCACGCATGTGCCGTTGTTGAGAATCTGCGCGATGACCCCGCAATGGATCGCGTACTTTCCACCCTCGAAGCTGCACTTGGCCGGTTGCGAAGCCACGCGTGCTGAACGCGCCTTGCGGCAGGACTATGGATCACCGCGTTTCGGTACAGAGTTTTTCTGGAGTAAAGCCCCGCAAATGAACGAAGTTAAAACACTCACCATCATGCGCCGGCTGGCGAGGCCCGGCGTGAAGCTTATCGCTGCCGAAAAAGCCGATAAGGGTATGGCCGGCGCAACGGCCTATACGTTTTCCGGTCAGATCAAAAAATCGGAGCGCCGTATCAGCATCCCCGGCAATTTTGTCAGAAGATGGCTGGCCGATGGCCTGATCGAGCCGGATGACAAGGATTATGTGCTCACCGATGCAGGCAAAAGCTGGATCAAGAGACGGCTTTGCGCAGGAGACGAATTTGCCGCCCAGCATCAGGAACGCAAGGTCCGTATCCTCGATTTTGAGGGCGTCCGCCGTCCCGCGATCGTCAACGACACCGAAAGCCCGCTGCGCTGGCTGGCGAAGCGAAAAGACAAGACCGGAAGACCCATGCTGGAAGCCTATCAGCTTGAGGCGGGAGAACGTCTGCGCGCCGATTATCAGTTTGCTGGGTTAACATCAAAAGTGACATCGAGCTGGAACCCGGCCGCATCGAGCAATTCCGGCGGCGGCGCCAATGATGCAGCCGCGCATCAGGACAATATCATGGCGGCGCGTCAGCGTGTCGTTCGCGCGGTGGCGGCGGTCGGTCCGGAACTGGCCGGGATTCTCGTCGATGTGTGCTGTCACTTGAAAGGTCTGGAGGATGCGGAAAAAAATGAAGGCTGGCCGCAACGCTCGGGCAAGGTCATCCTTCAGCTCGCCTTGACCAAGCTGGCCCGCCATTACGGTCTTGTGAGTGAAGAAAAGATAAGCAGCGGGTTGCGCCGGAAGCTGACGCAGTGGGGCGCGGATGATTACCGTCCACGGATGAATGCCGCCTGCGACAAGGCTTCATAATCAGCTACTTTGCAGCACGGCTTGTGCGTCCGAACGGATGCGGGCGACCATGGAAGCAAGGCCGTTGGATCGCTGCTGTGTCAGGTGATCGCCGAGCCCGAGTTCCGCAAACAGGGCTTCGGCATCATATTCGGCGATAAAATCCGCGGTTTTGCCGGAATACAGAGCAATCAGGATCGCGATCAGCCCACGCACGATATGGGCATCGCTGTCCCCGCGAAACACGAGAACCGGTGCGCTATCCCGGCCCTGTTCAATGCTGGAGATCAGCCAGACCTGACTTGCACAGCCGCGCACCTTGTACTGATCGGAGTGCTCGGCCTCGCTCAAGGGGGCGAGCGTATTGCCGAGCTCGATCACATAGCGGTAGCGATCTTCCCAATCGTCGAGAAGACCGAAATTTTCAACGATTTCGTCGATCGCGCTCATTCCGTTCCTTTTCGGGTCACGGAGCGGTTTTTCCCGCGACTTATTTTATATTGATGTATTTCTGCGCCTCTTCAAGGCAAGGCGTGTTGCACTGCGCCGGCTCGCGCACCTCGACGACGCCCGAGAGCACATTGGTCCGCTCGAAGAAACACTGGCC
>CAYOUP010000281.1:0-4789 GCA_964407125.1 uncultured Hyphomicrobiaceae bacterium
GCCAGCGCTCTAACCGACTGAGCTACACCCCCAAAATATCGCGACGCCCATCGCGTCGCTTTGGTGTCTGGTTGATGTAAGCCAGACCGGCAATCGCGTCAAGCGCAACCGTTCATCGCCGGACGAGTTTGGGTCAATTCACCGGACCAATTGCCGCTGAAACCAAAAATTGAAACCACTCATGATACTGTAGCAGCAAATTCGGTCGATTAGCGATGAGACCCGGCCCATGAGCCTTCCGCCTGACCATGCCCTGCGTAAAGAACTCAATGACGAGGTCCATGCGCGCCCTCCACTTGAAATGAAGACGCCTGCGAAAATTTCCTATTTCGTGCTTCTGCGGGGCGCTGAAAACAGGGAGGCGGAGCGGGACAATGTGCGTGAGCTTTTTGAGCGTATGGACAGGCCCGCACCGGCTATTTCCGGCAATCATCTGACGGTCGATTTCGGCAATTTCCGTCTGAAATGGGAACAGCATACGGAATTTATCCGTTACACGATCGTATCGGGCGGCGATGCCAGGGATGCATTGTCCGATCCTGCCATCAAACAGCTTCCGAACGACTGGCTTTCCGGTTTGAAGGGCGAAACGCTGGTCGCCACCAATATCGCGCTTTTGCCGTCCCCTGCTTCGATCAACTATGAGGAGCTGTCGGCAAAATATTTCTCCGGAAATCCGTTGACGGGTTCGATCGTCGGCGACGGAGCGGCCATTGCCATTACGGATTTCCATATTGCCAAGGACGGTTTCAGCCGAGTCCTGTTCTTCAATCATGACATGTCGCCGACGCAGACAGGCCGCATGATTCAGCGGCTGCTCGAAATCGACACATACCGCATGATGGCCTTGCTGGCCTTTCCCATCGCGCGCGAGTTGAGCCCATTCCTTGCCCAGCGCGAAGCCGAACTTGCTGAAATCACGGCAGAAATGATGACCGACAAGATATCCGACGATCAATTCCTGCTAAGACGCCTGTTACAACTCGAAGCGGCGATCAAGGCGCGCTACGCCGATCATCATTACCGCTTCCGCGCCGCAGAAGCCTATGCCGAACTCGTGAATCGCCGCATCGCCGATCTTCGCGAACAGCGTTTGGAGGGATTTCAGCCGCTCGGGCAATTTACGGAAAGGCGGCTGACGCCGGCGATGAGCACCTGCCGTTCCGTTTCACGCGGGATCGAAGCATTATCGGGGCGTGTTGGGCGCAGCACCCAGCTTCTCTCGACCCGCGTCGGCATCGTGCGCGAACAACAGAACCAGAAATTGCTGGTAGCGATGGCAAGGCGTGCAAAGCTTCAGCTCAGATTGCAACAGACGGTCGAGGGGCTGTCGGTTGCGGCGATCAGCTATTATGTGGTCGGCCTGATCGGTTACGCAGCCAAGGCGATTGCAAAGACAGGATTGCCGATCAGCCCCGAAGTCGTCATGGGCATCTCGCTGCCCTTTGTCATTTTCTTTGCCGCGTTCGGCATCAGAAACATAAGGAAACGGATTTCATTGAATTCGGCCGACAACAAGAGCAAATAGCATCAACTAGTGCACTGACACATTCACATGGTTCATATGTCAGTGCACTAACCCTTTGTTTTGCATCAATTTTGCCAAACTTCGGCTGAAGCCTCCGTTTGGATCGATGCACGAGCACTACAGCAGCTTTCGCCGTTCTGGATGGGCGGGCATTTGACCGATCCATAGGAGCAGAAGACACAGCAATCTCCCGCAAGTGGCTTCAGCACAGCACCGCATTTCCTGCATTCATAGAAATATTGGCAGGCATTGACCGGCATTTTCTCCCGCTCCTTATGCCCGCATTCGGGGCAAGTCAGTTCTGAAAACAACTCCGGTTCGATGGCGTACCTCCGCCTTTCAATCACCATTCTGCCTGAACTGCTCGCGGAACGGGCTCATCGGATATGTGCCGACAATACGGAATTCCGAAGAGAAATATTGGCATTCCTCAAGCGCGAGCCGGACAAGCCGGTCCTCCGGATGGCCTTCAATATCGGCATAGAACATGGCCGCCATGAAATTACCTTCGACCATATAGGATTCCAGCTTGGTCATGTTTACGCCATTGGTCGCAAAACCGCCCAGCGCCTTGTAAAGAGCGGCAGGCACGTTGCGGACACGGAACAGGAACGTGGTCATGACCGGGCCGTTGCCAGCGGGCGCGTCATCACGGCTAGCTGCCAGCGTGATGAAGCGTGTCGTGTTGTGCTCGGCGTCCTCGATATCGGTGCGCAGGATTTCCAGACCATGGATTTCCGCTGCGAGTCTGGAGGCGATGACGGCTTTCGTCCGGTCGCTGCCCTCGGAGACCACGCGCGCGGCCCCGGCCGTGTCGGCCTCGGTCACAGGTGTCAGGCCCAGCTCACGGATCACGCGGCGGCACTGGCCAAGCGCATGGGTGTGGCTGTGGACCGTCTTCAGATCCTTGAGTTTCGTCCCCGGCAAAGCCATGAGCTGATGGGATATCCGCTCGAAATGCTCCCCGACAATGTAGAGGTCGGATTCGGGCAGCAGGTGATGCACGTCGGCGACACGCCCGGCGACGGAGTTCTCGATCGGGATCAACGCATAATGCGCATGGCCCTGATGCACGCCGGACAGGGCATCTTCGAATGTCGCGCAGGGGCGGGCTTCCATGTCCGGAAAAGCGTTCACGCAAGCCAGATGCGAATTCGCGCCGAGTTCTCCCTGAAACAGAACGACGTTCTGCGCACGGGATTTCGGCGAACGTGACCGCGATTTTGCGGGAGAAGCTTTTTTGCTGGTTTTCTGTATGATTACGGACATGTCAGGCCAATACTCAGCGAGTTCCGGTAAGGCGTTTATAGGCGGCGCGGGCATCTTCAAGATCCTGCGGCGTATCCACGGCGATAGGCACGCTTCCAACCTGCTTGACATCGATGCGCATTCCGGCTTCGAGCGCGCGGAGCTGTTCGAGCTTTTCCCGCAGCTCAAGAGACGAGGGCGGCAGTTTGACAAAGCGTGCAAGCGCTTCACGGCGATAGGCATAGATGCCGATGTGAATAAAGAGCGGGCCCGGCCCGTACGGCGCGGCGGCGCGGCTGAAATAAAGCGCGCGGTAAACGCCCTCGCGCTCAAGCGGCGTGCCGATCATCTTGACCACGCTCGGCTCGTTGACTTTCGAAGGATCGGTCAGGATCGCTGCAACTGTCGAGATGTCGGTCGCCGGATCTTCCAGTGGAACAAGACAGTCGGTCAGCAGCGAGGGATCGAAAATCGGCTGGTCGCCCTGAAGATTGACGACAATATCGACAGTGCCGGACGGATCGGCGAGATTGACGGCCTCGAAAACGCGATCGGACCCGCTCGGGTGGTCCGGGCTGGTCATGATCGCCCGTCCGCCTGCCTTTTCAACAGCTTCCGTGATTTCCTGCGAATCGGTCGCCACAACGACATCGCCGGCATCGGCTTCCATCGCCCTGCGCCAGACATGAACGATCATCGGCTCGCCGCCAATATCGGCAAGTGGCTTGCGCGGCAGGCGCGACGCCCCGATTCGCGCGGGTATCACAATCAGCGGGCTTGCCATTTTTCAATCCTTTTCATCTTATTTTGGCATTGCGCGACAGCCTGGAAATCTGCTGTAAGCATTGCGATGAGACAATTCGCCTTCATTGAGGGCTTTTTCTGCGACAACAGCTGTCGTATTTGCAAGCAGTAAAGTTTTCTGACGCGGCTTTTGCGGCGCTTTGGAACGACCTGCGGCTTGACGGCAATAAGGAAGGGCAGCAAATGGATAAGTGGCTGGTAAATATGACGGCGGGTGCAACGCTGTCCGCGCTGCTTGTTATTTTCGGCGCAAATACGTTTTTCGACATCGTCTACCCGAAAGGCGGGGGGGCCGAACCGGAACCGGAGGTTGCCGCAATCGATCATGGTGGTGAAAGTACGCCCGCCGTTGCCGAACCAGCAACGCCCTTCCCGGTATTGCTGGCATCCGCTTCTGTCGAGGCCGGCGCGAAAGAAGTCAAGAAATGTGCGGCCTGTCACAGTTTCGAGGACGGAGGGCCGAACAAGATCGGGCCGAACCTGCATGGTGTTGTCGGCCGTAAGGTGGCCAGCCATGAAGGTTTCGCCTATTCCAACGCTCTGATCGAATTCGGCGGGGAGTGGACCTACGAACGCCTCAGCTGCTTCATTCATAATCCCAGAGATTGCGTTCCGGGCAGTAAAATGACCTTTGCGGGCGTCAAGAAGGACAGCTCAAGAGCGGACGTGATCGCTTATCTGAGATCCATAAGCCCCGACGCTCCGCCTCTGCCCAAGCCGACGGAAGCTGCATCCGTTGACCAAGCGCCCACATCACCAACCGAGGCCGCATCAGCTGAACAGACGCCCGCAGCGGCCGGTGGCGGGGCGCAACCTACGCAAAACGCCGGAAGCGCAGCGAGCGAAACTGGAAATGCCGCGAACATAACGCCGCAAGAGCCCGCCTCAGCATCGGCCGTACAGAACTGATCAACCTGATCCGTTTCAAGCATTTTTGACCGCTGGTTGGCACATCCAACCGGCGGTTTTTTCATAATAGGCAGGAATTCTATTAACGATGGGGCACTGTATGACGAATATTTAACTTGGTCTGCGCGCCAGCCCATTCCATTTTTGTATTAAAGATTATACGGTCCCGAAGTGAAACATGTACCAAACTGGATTTGTAATGATGATCAAAAGGCTACGCCCTAGCCTGAAACTGATTTCTGTCTTTTCCGCCTTCATCCTGCTGTCGGTCCCCGCTGAAGCCGCGGATAAGGTTCATGG
>CAYOUP010000282.1:0-4749 GCA_964407125.1 uncultured Hyphomicrobiaceae bacterium
ACCGGCGATCTTCGATGAATATAGAGCGGCAGCATGGCGGTCAGGTCGATCTGCTGGCTTCTTCCGCCGGGACACGAACGGAAAGCGTGACTTTCAGCCCCGGCTCATTGTCCGACAGGGTGAGCGTTCCATTATGGATGCGCGCAACCGCTGCTGCAAGGCTGAGGCCCAGTCCTGTACCCGGTTGCGAACGGCTGGTCTCCAGCCGGACGAAGCGTTTCACGACGCGTTCACGATCAGCCTCCGGAATCCCCGGCCCGCGATCGGCAATCACAATATCCGCATGTCCCTGGCGCTGGCGCAACCGCAAAGTGATCTCGGCTTTCACAGGCGCCTCCGGAGCGGAGTTGCAGGCGGGTGCGCTATATTTGATCGCATTGTCGAGAATATTGGCAACCGCTTGCGCGATCAGCTCTCTTCTGCCGATGATTGAAATATCGTCATCGACATCCGGCTTCAGCTCAATGCCTTGCTCCTCGGCAACCGGCTCGTAAAGTTCGGCGAGATCCGCGATGACAATAGACAGGTTGAAACGCTCACCGGTATTTTGCGCAGCTCCCGCTTCGAGACGGGCGATACTCAAAAGCGCATCGAAGGTCTTGATCAGCTCATCGGCTTCCTCGATCGTGGTCTGCAATGCCTCGCGATAATTCTCCCCCCTTCCATCCGTCTTTTCTCGCAGGGCCGCTTCCACACGGTTGCGCAACCGGTTCAGCGGTGTTCGCAGATCATGGGCGATATTATCCGAGACCTCCCTGAATCCGGCGATCAGTTCGCCGATGCGGGTGAGCATGAGGTTGAGGCTCGCCGCCAGCCGGTCGAATTCATCGTCATTACCGGTGAGCGGGATACGCCGCGAAAGGTCGCCCGCCATGATGCTTTGCGTCGTCTCGGTCATGCCCTCGATGCGCATCAGGAGTTGCCTGCTTATGAGAAGGCCGCCACCAAGTCCGACAATCAGAATCCCCGCCATCGTCCACAGAAAGGCCGACCGCACCCTCACGCCGAATTCGCGCTGGTCCTCAATATCGCGGCCGATGACCAGCCTCGAACCGTTCGTGAGATGCAGGACGGTCGCGACGGCAAAGCGGTCTTCGGCGCGGCCCTCATGTATGCGGCGGTAATAAAAGACGCTTGGCCCCGGCGCATTCCAGAGATCGGCGCTGATCGACTTGAGATTGCCGCCGAGATAACCGCCTTCGGCATTGGCGAGAAGATAGAGGCTGTTGCCGGGCGCGAGACTGCGCTCGGCGATTTCCTGCTCAAGACCTTTCAGCCCCTGCGTGCGGTATTTCAGGTCGAGGCTCCGCTGTTCCTGCGTAATCGCCTCAGCGAGCTGCTCCGTCACGAGCTTGTCGGTCTGATGATAGATATAGGTGGTCGCGGCCGCGGCAATCGTCGCAAACAGCCCGAAATAGAGCATGGACAGACGGAAAGCCGTCGTCCTGGTGAGTTTATACAGCCCCGTCACGCAGGATATATCCGGCGCCCCGGACCGTATGAAGGAGAGGCTTGTCGTAATTCTTGTCGATCTTGGCGCGCAAGCGGGAAATATGGACGTCTATGACGTTCGTCTGCGGATCGAAATGGTAATCCCATACGTGCTCCAGAAGCATGGTCCGCGTCACGACCTGCCCGGCGTTCTTCATCAGATATTCGAGCAGACGGTATTCCCTGGGCTGCAATGGCACGTTTTCCTTTCCCCGAGTCACTTTGTGGGACAATCGATCCAGCACGAGATCGCCGACGACATATTTCGTACTGGCCTCTTCCGGAGATTTCCGGCGTGCAAGCGCCTCGACGCGTGCGAGAAGTTCCGAGAACGCATAGGGCTTGGTCAGATAATCATCACCGCCGGCGCGAAGCCCCGCAACACGGTCATCGACGGTGCCCAAAGCCGAAAGCACAAGAACAGGCGTATGGATTTCCTGCTTCCTTAGCTCTTCAAGTACGGAAAGACCGTCGCGCTTCGGCAGCATCCGGTCCAGAATCAGCACGTCGAAAGGTTCCGATAATGCAAGGCTCAACCCTTCCTCGCCGTCGGAGGCTATGTCGCAGCTATGGCCGCTCTCCCGCAGGGCGTTTGCGAGGAAAGAGGCAGCTTTTTCATCATCTTCAACCACAAGAACGCGCATCTGCATTCTCCGTAGCGTATTCTTTTTCGTCTGACAAATACGGCGCGGCCCGATTATGGGCCACGCCGCATCATTTTCCATGAAAAGGATTTAGTTATCCTTGTTGTCCAGCGAAAGGGCCACAAACAGGGTCTGGCGGTTCGTACGGACCTGAAGCAGCACAGCCTTGCGGCCTTTCTGAGTGGCTTCACGGATGCCCTGCGCAACTTCACCGGGCGTCGAGACGCTCTTTCCGCCAACTTCGATAATGACGTTGCCGGCGCTCAGACCTTTCTCCGCTGCTTCTGAAATCGGATCGACATCGGTGATCGCAACGCCGCCTTCTCCGGCGCCTTCCACTTCAGAGGCGGGCGCAAGCGTAAGGCCCAGCTCTTTCATGGTTTCATTGTCGGTGCCCGGGGTCTCTTCCTCACCCGACAGCGAAGCGAGACGGTCCGCTTCCGGGAACGTGCCGAGCTTGATCGTGACGGATTTTTCCTCACCGTCACGCATGACCTTGAGGTTTGCATCCGCGTCCGGGCTCAGTTCGGCAATCTTGCGGGCCAGATCGCGGGAGTTTTCGACACTCTTGCCATTAACCTGGACGATGACATCGCGAACCTTGAGGTCGGAGCCTTGTGACGGGCTGTCTTCGAGAATGCGTGTGATCATCGCGCCCTTGGCTTCGGACAGGCCAAGACTTTCCGCAATGTCTTTGCTGACATCCTGAATCGACACGCCCAGCCAGCCCCGGCTGACCTTGCCATTATCCCGCAGTTCACCGATGACCTTTTGCGCAAGGCGCGAGGGGATGGCGAAGGCGATGCCGACATTGCCGCCGGACGGGCTGAAGATTGCCGTGTTCACGCCGATGACTTCGCCGTCGAGATTGACCGACGGACCGCCGGAATTGCCGCGGTTCACGGCTGCGTCGATCTGGATGAAGTCATAGGGGCCATTGCCGATGCTGCGGCCGCCTGCCGATATGATGCCCGCCGTTACCGTACCGCCAAGGCCGAACGGGTTACCGACGGCCAGCACCCAGTCGCCAACGCGGGGCTCCGTTTCAGCGAATTTCAGGTAATTATCGAATGTCTTGTCGGTATCGAGTTTCAGCAGCGCAAGATCGGTCCGCTGGTCCGTGCCGACAACCGTTGCCTTGTATTCGTCCTCGCTTTCGAAGGTGACGGAAATCTCGGTCGCATTGTCAACGACATGGTGATTTGTCACGACATAGCCGTCAGCCGAGATCAGGAAGCCCGAGCCCTGTGCGAGTTCAAGTCTTTGACGGGGGTGCTGGCCTTCAGGAAAATTGCGGCGGAACTGATCGAAGAAATCATGGAAGGGGCTATCTTCAGGAATATTGGGCATCTGGAAATTCCGCACGGGTGCGGTTGATGTACCCTTCGTGAAAATACTGACGACAGCCGGACGAACCTTTTCTGCAACATCCGCGAATGTCAGTGGAGCGCGTGAAAGGTCCTGCGCCAGAGCCGGCTGGCTTTGCCACACGCTCACGCCCGCGGAACCGGCCAGCGCCAGTGCGAAGGCGCCTGCACAACTCAAAGCGAGGAGGGACCGCTTGCGCGAAGAACCATCCCGCCCATGAGTTTTTTGTTGAGTTGATTGGAGGATCACAATCATGTCACCTTTCAATTGTTGCATTTAAAGCTATGGTGACCGAAAATATAGCGAGCGCCTCCTTACATGAAGCTTTCCGGCGTATTAAAAGTTGGTAATGTGGTTGGCCGTGTAGCTGCCTTAAATTGGACAAATGGGACATCAGAGTTCATTCAAGCGACGCATCCCAGGCGTCATCAGCTCCTTTGCCCTTTGTCTGATATGGGCATCGTACGCATGTTTCGCGACAGGAGCGGCGGCGGCCGGCGGAGCTTGGCCTCAATCCTTACCGGCAAAGACAGGCGACCGGCTATTGCCCGTCGCGGTCTTCGGTGACGACGACCGTGAGGATCTGCCGGAAGCGCTTGGCGCTCTCGAAGGCAAGATCGGGATGGTCTACGAGGATTCCACCCAGACCTTATGCACAGGCTTTTGCGTCGACAAGAACATCATAGCAACAGCGGCGCATTGTCTCTTCCAGCCGAAAAACGGCGTATACCCCGATCTCAACAATGTGCAATTCCGGCTGAATTACGGAACCATACAGCAGCAGGCCGGGATTTATGCGCGCAACACACCATTCACGAAACATTCCATCGCTGTCGGGACGACGGCTTTCAACAATGAGCCGCCACTTTCAGCGCCGCGCGACTGGGCGCTCGTCAAGCTCGAAAAGCCTGTTTGCAGCTTTGGCGCTCTCAAAGTCGAACCCCGCAGCGTCACCGATCTGATCAGAGAGTCCAAGAAAAGCCGGATCTACCAGGTTGCTTATCACTGGGACTACAAACACTGGCAACTTGCCTATTCCCAGCCTTGTGAGATTGAAAAAGATTTCGACCAGATCAAATGGGAATTCATCAAGAAACACTTTATCGATAGTCAGCAATTGCTTTTGCATAAATGCGATACCGGCGGCGCATCTTCGGGATCTCCGATTTTATACCAGGATGAATTTTCAAAGCTGCCCGTGGTCGTTGCGATCAATGTGGGAACCTATACGCGTACACGTATCCTC
>CAYOUP010000283.1:0-4736 GCA_964407125.1 uncultured Hyphomicrobiaceae bacterium
ATCATCGCCGGCTTTTATGGCACGCGAATTGATTTCATATGCACGCTGAGCGGTACACCAGCCGCCTGAGCCTGCAAGGCTTGTGCCCGGCCGATTTCGCCTCCATCCGGCGTCGCGGCGGCATTGTTCGACATGTTCTGCGGCTTGAACGGACGGACATGGAGCCCACGCCGCGCAAACAAGCGGCACAGACCCGCAACGATGAGTGACTTGCCGACATTCGAGCCGGTCCCCTGGATCATCACCGCGGGGGTCACAACCCGTTACTCCCTGGAGGAAATATCATCATCAGGCAGCGGCAACTGCGCCAGATGATATTCCCGGAGAAACCGGACGGCAGGCCGTGCTGCAAACAGTGCCGATCCGATCACGAACAGCCACGTTCCCGCATACACCAGTTCCGGATAGAAAAATAAAACACTGCCAATCAGGAAGAACAAGGCAGCGGTCAGATCGACGAGAGTGTACATGCGCTCGTAATAACCGTAGACGCGCGCATGCTCTGGCGTAATGTCGAATAGTTTTGGCTTGAACATCTAGAATTCTATCCCTGCCTGCGCTTTGACGCCGGAGCGGAACGGATGTTTCACCAGTGTCATTTCCGTGACCAGATCGGCGATGTCGACCAGCTCTTCCGCCGCGTTCCGCCCTGTAATAACAACATGGGTGTCTTCCGGTTTCTTGTCGCGCAGAAATGCGATGACCTCATCGAGCGGTACATAGCCGTAGCGCAGGGCAATGTTCAATTCATCCAACAGCACGAAGCGGATTGATGGATTAAGGATCAGTTCTTTCGCCTTCTCCCAGGCAGCGCGCGCCATCTGCGTGTCGCGCTCCTTATCCTGCGTTTCCCAGGTAAAGCCTTCGCCCATCGTGTAAAACTGGCAGGCATCGGCAAAATGATCCGTGATCAGACGGCGCTCGCCCGTATCCATGCCGCCCTTGATGAACTGGACGACGGCGGATGGAATGCCATGCGCAATAGCCCGGAACACCATACCGAAAGCGGCGGTAGACTTGCCCTTGCCCTTGCCGGTATGGACGATGATCAGACCATGCTCCTTGGTTTTTCCCGCCATGATCTTGTCGCGAGCGGCCTTTTTCTTCGCCATTTTTTCCGCATGCCGGTCGAGATCTTCCGTGTTTTCACTCATGCGCTCTCTCCGTTAAAACGGGTCTATGCCGCGAATGGTTTGATCTTGTTCGTAAGGATTTCTACCAGCTCCGGCGCCATGAAGCTGTAAAGGTCCGGCACATCAAGATTGATGATCTGCTTGCCCCGTAGTGGCTTGCTGTGGCTTCGCTGAAGCTGGGATTTCTGGCGCGGCTCCATGACAAAGACGATGTCGGCCCATTCGAGCTGTTCCGGGGAGAGGAGATCGTCTGCCTGATCGCTGAGCCCGGCGCAATCGGCGCGCACGCCATCCCATTGCGCCGCGATCTGTGAGGCGGTGGGGCCACGCGAACGGGCATCGTTACATATGAACAGCATACGGATCATGAAATGGTCTCACCGGCCAGGCTATTGAGCATGTTCAGTGCGGAATTGGATTGCGGCCGCCACAGCCCGCGTTCGATCGCTTCACGAAAACGCGCGTTGATTTCGGTGAGCGCCGCATCGTTGTTTTCCGCCAAAAAGTCTCGGACAGTATCGTCTACCAGGTAAGCCTGGTAAAGCGCCTCGAAATGATGATCGCCGACCGCACCGGTCGTTGCGGCGAAGGCGAACAGGTAATCCACAGTTGCCGCGATCTCAAAAGCGCCCTTATAGCCGTGGCGCATTATCCCTGAGATCCATTTCGGATTGGCGGCGCGCGCCCGGACGACGCGGCCGATTTCCTCCTCAAGCGGCCGTATAACGGGGCGCTCGGGGCGGGAATGGTCGTTGTGGTAGATGCGCACGGCTTCGCCTTTGACCGCCCTGACGGACGCCGCCAGCCCACCTTCGAACTGGTAGTAATCGTCGCTGTCGAGTATGTCGTGCTCGCGATTGTCCTGATTATGCAGGATGGCATCGACATTTTTCAGCCGGCGCTCCAGCGCATCGCGGTCGGCCTGGCCATCAAGCCCGCCACCATAAAGATACTGGCCCCACTCCAAATAGGCTTCGGCGAAATCCTTTTCGGTCTCCCAGATACCTTCATCGATCAGAACTTGCAGGCCTGCGCCGTAAGCGCCGGGTTTCGAGCCGAAAATTCTGGCGCTGGCCAGGCGGTGTGCTGCCTTCGGCGTCATACCTGTTGAAACGAGACGCTCTGCCTCCCGCTGTGCATTTTCAGCCAGTGGATTTTCGCCCTCCGGCTCTTGCAGTTCGGCGACGGCCCGCATCGCGCTGTCCAGCAATTCAATCTGCGCGGGGAAGGCGTCACGGAAAAAGCCTGAAACGCGGAAAGTCACGTCCACGCGCGGGCGGCCCAGCTTGGCGAGCGGGATGATTTCGAAGCCGGTGACGCGGCGGGAGGCCATTTCCCATAGCGGTTTGACTCCGATCAGTGCGAGCGCTTGTGCAATGTCATCGCCGCCGGTGCGCATATTCGCCGTGCCCCAGGCGCTAAGAGCGATGGCTCGCGGCCAGTCGCCTTGATCCTGCACATAACGCTCGATCACGAGTTCCGCCGATTTTCTTCCGAGCTCCCATGCGGCGGGTGTGGGCAGAGCGCGGCTGTCGAGCGAGTAGAAATTCCGGCCTGTTGGGAGAACGTCGGGGCGACCCCGTGTCGGCGCTCCAGACGGGCCAGGTGCAACGAATTTGCCGTCGAGCGCAGTTAACAGGCCAGAGATTTCCGCCGAGCCGCAAACATCGATATTCGGCGCGATGGATCTTGCTATTTCGTTGAGAACAGCTTGAGTCCTTACCCAACCCTCAGTCTCATACCTCGCCCCGGACCCGATCCGGGACCTACTCTGGTGTATTTCTGAAGCGCTGCCGGATTGGATCCCGGCTCGGCCTTGCAGCCGTCCGGGATGATATAAACCAACCAACTGCTGTGCATGTAGCTCCAACCGCTCGACCGTATCGCCATTGGTCCGCCAGTTCGCGTCGCTCACGGCAGCCAGACATTCGGGGCGCGGTCCTGCCCATGGCTCGCCCAGTCTGCAATTCAACGGATCGAAATCGCCGAGTTCGAGATCGTTCGCCAGCGCACGGATTAAGGAAGCATCGCCCAGCCTTTCGCTACCGCGCGGTACACGCGCCATCGCTATCAGCAAATCCGTCCGCAGGCGTCCCTCCGGCGCGCTGCCGAAAATATGCAGCCCATCGCGGATCTGCATTTCCTTCAGCTCACAGAGATGATTGTCGATTTCGGCTAGCGCTTCATCCGGCGATGCATCCGGCGCGATGCCGCAATCCTTATCGAGGCCAAGCCGGGCTGAGGCAGCGAGAATTTCGCCTGCCAGATATTTGCGCCGCTGCTCATCCACTGCTGCCGCCTCGTAATATTCATCCGCCAGCGCCTCGATTTCCTTCAGCTCGCCATAGGTTTCGGCGCGCGTCATGGGTGGCGTCAGATGGTCGATGATGACGGCGGCGGTGCGCCGTTTCGCCTGGCTGCCCTCGCCGGGATCGTTGACGATGAAGGGGTAGATATTCGGCAGTGGCCCGAAGACGGCGTCGGGAAAGCAGTTCTCGGACAGCGCCAGTGCCTTGCCGGGCAGCCATTCGAGATTGCCATGCTTGCCGACGTGAATGGCAGCATCGACACCGACGAGTTCGCGCAGCCAGATATAAAAAGCGAAATAGCTATGCGGCGGAACGAGATCCGGGTCGTGATAGGTCGCCTTCGGGTCGATCTGATAGCCACGCGCAGGCTGGATTCCGGTAACGACATTGCCGAAACGGAGCGCGGGGATCGCAAAACCGCTATCAATAATGTTCGGATCGTCTTCGGGGCTGCCCCATCGTTCCTCGATCCGGGTTCGGACGGTAACGGGCAGGTTGTCATAATGCTGCCTGTACTGATCAAGTGAGAGCGTCTCGGTAACGGCCCGCCCCTCGAAGCCGGCATTTGTCGGCCCGGCCCGCAGGGCTTCGATCAGCCGGTTGCCTGTCTCCGGAATATCGATGACTGAATAGCCCGCCTCATCGAGAGCGTTCAGGATCGAAACCGCGCTTTGCGGCGTATCGAGGCCGACGCCATTGGCCAGCCGTGCATCGCGGTTCGGATAGTTGGCAAGGATCAGCGCCACTTTGCGCTCGACGGGCGGCGTGTTGCGAAGGTTCACCCATGCGGCCGCGAGCCTCGCGACAAAGGCAACACGGTCCGCTTTCGGCGCGCTCCGCGTCACATAGTATTGCGTCGCCTCGTCATAGCCCTGATCGGCCCGGAACGACACGGCGCGTGTGAGGACACGGCCATCGACTTCGGGCAGTGCGACATGCATGGCGATGTGATGCGGAGTCAGTCCGCGTGTACCGGCCGCCCAACTTTCCTCGCTCTCGCCGGAAAAGACGACCTGGAGGATCATGGCGTCCAGCTCGGAGAAGGGGGAGCCGGACTCCTCGCCGCCGCTCGTGATGCTGGCGGCAAAGGCTGTGCTGTTCAGAATGATGTCCGGCGGCGTTTCTTCGAATTGTTTGCGCATGACGCGTTGCGAGAAGGGATCGCGAAGGCTGCTGATGTAGATCGGCAGCACGTGGAAGCCTTCGCGGGTGAGCGCGGCAATCAGTGCATCGACAGCAGCCAGATCACCGGACTGCATCAGGGCGCGGTAGAAGATAATCGCGGCTATTGGGT
>CAYOUP010000284.1:0-4712 GCA_964407125.1 uncultured Hyphomicrobiaceae bacterium
TGAGCGCCAGCAGCATCGCGAGCAGCACCGCCGTCGTCCCCGATCCGGGAACGCCGAGCGCCAGCATCGGGACAAGTGCCCCGCCCGCCGCGGAGTTGTTGCCTGCCTCGGGGGCCGCCACGCCGCGCGGGTCGCCCTTGCCGAATGTGCCCTTCTTGTCCTTGAGGCGTTTCTCGAACGTATAGGCAATGAAAGAGCCGAGCGATGCGCCCGCCCCCGGCAAGACGCCCGAGATAAAGCCAAGTATCGTCCCGCGCGCCATCGAGCCGGACGTTTCCTTGATCATGGAAAGCGGCGGGGTTACGCGGCCGATCTTGATCTTGTTTTGTTTTTCGGTCTCGGCATCGCCGCGATGTTCCAGGAAAATGAAAACTTCCGAAAGCGCGAAAAGACCGACAATCGCAACGAGGAAGTCGATCCCGTCATAGAGGTGCACTTCGCCGAAAGTGAAGCGCGGCACGCCGGTCTGCCCGTCAACGCCGATCATTGCGATGGCAAGGCCGAGCGCCGCTGCGAATGCCGCTTTTGCCTGATTGCGGCTCGCAATACCGCCGAGCGTGGCGAAAGCGAGGGCGAATAGCGCGAAATATTCTGCGGGACCGAAAAGAAGCGCGACCTTGACGAGCTGCGGCGCAAGAAAGACGAGGCCCCATGTCGCAAAGAATGCGCCGACGAAAGACGCGATCCCCGAAATGGCGAGCGCTTCGCCGGGCTGGCCGTTCTGCGCCATCGGATACCCGTCTAGCGTCGTCATCAGTGCGGGCTCATCGCCGGGGATATTCAGCAGGATTGACGAAATGCGTCCGCCATACATCGCTCCATAATAGACGCTGGTCAGCAGGATGAGCGCAGGCGTTGCGGGCAGCCCCAGCGTGAAGGCGAGCGGGATCAGAATGGCGACGCCGTTCGATGGCCCGAGCCCCGGCAGAGCGCCGATGATCGTACCGAGAAAACATCCTATAAACGCCAGCCCGAGATTTTCGAATGTGAGCGCAACCGCGAAACCGTCCGCCAGCGATGATAATGCGTCCAAAACCAGTCCTCCCCAGACCCCTTATTCTTGTTATTTGCTTAAAATCCCCACGGTCCGCGCGCGAGCGACAGGCCGAGAATGAGATGGAAAATCACATAAATACCGACAGAGATCGCAATGCCGGCAATAATGGCTTTCAATGGCGGCGAGCCGAGACGCCAGCTCAGGAACGCCGCAGCCATAGCCGTCGCCAGTACGAAACCGGCAACCGGCAGAAATTGCGCATAGGCAATCATGACGCCGACCGCCACGGCGATCTCCGCAAGCCGTCCGGCTGCGGGCCATTGCGGCTCTTCGTCGGGCTGGAAAATGATGAAAAGCGACGCCAACGCCATGACCGCGGCGATGACATAGGGGAAAGCCTTGGGGCCGAGCGGGTCCTGAATGAAGCTTTCCTGTATGTACCCGGTCCGCCAGACAATCAATGCGGAAATCGCAAGGCCGATAAGGCCGAAAATGCGGTCGCTGGCCAGTTTCATGGAGTCCTCCCCCAGTGCATCGATCCAAACGGAGGCTTCTAGCTGAGAGTTTGGCAAAGTTGATGCAAAACAGTAGGTTAGTGCACTCGTGCATGGATGTCAGGGGAACGGGCTGTCCCGTCCCCCTGTCTGATCATGCTACTTGATCAGCCCGATTTCCTTGGAGAGTGTCTGAATGCTATCGACCGAGTCCTTCACGAAGGCCTGGAACTCGTCACCGCGCAGATTGAGCGGGGCCAGACCATTCGCGGCCATGATGGACTTCCATTCCTTGGAATCATAGACCTTGCCGATCTGCTTGACCCAGTAATTATAGGCGTCGTCCGACATTCCGCCTGGAGCATAGAAGCCGCGCCAGTTCGCGCCGATCACGTCGATACCCTGTTCTTTCGCGGTCGGGAACGACGAGAAATCGCCTTCGAGGCGCTCAGGTGCGAGAACGGCGATGACCCGGATGTCACCGGAATCGACGAAACCCTTGGCTTCGGATGCGTCGCCAGTGAAAGCCTGCACCGAACCGGCCAATAACTGCGTGACCGCCTCGCCGCCGCCATCGAAAGCGACATATTTAATTGTCCGGACATCGTCGATACCGGCTTTCTTTGCCGCCAGCAGAACTTTCAGATGATCCCATCCGCCCACAGCAGAACCGCCTGCGATGGAGATCGATGTCGGGTCTTTCTTGATTGCGTCCAGCAGTTCCGGAAGCGTCTGGATCGGCGAATCCTTCGCTACGGCAATAATGCCATAGTCGGCTCCGACCGATGCGAGCCAGCGAACCTGATCCATCGTGTTACCCGGATATGCGCCTTGCGCGAGACGTGTGGAGGTCGCCGAAGAGGCCGCAACGATCAGGTTGTTATCGTCATTGCGCTTGTTGATCACTTCCGCAAAAGCGACGCCACCACCGCCGCCCGCAAGGTTCGTAACTTGCATGGTGCCGGGGACAAGCTGCAAATCCTGCAACGTCTTGCCAACCTGGCGGCAGGTGAAATCCCAGCCGCCGCCCGGATTTGCAGGGGCGATACATTCCGTATTGGTGGGCTCGAATGCAAACGACGATACGCTCGACGCAAAGACGAGGGCGGCCGTAAGGCCAAGTAATTTTTTCATTTTTTCCTCCCAATTTTCCGTTGATCTTGTGGGCTTACCTTGATGAAGGCAACAGAAAATATGCCTTATCGACCGATGCCTGTGCAGTTCTGCGCCGGACATCGCTGCGTCCTCCAAGAAGAATTTGATCACATATTCCTTTCGCTATCTTGACAGATTTCAAAAGTTGAGTTTAGCTAAACTAAACCGGCAGTCATTATCAGGCCGTACGCTAACTAGCCGGTTAATACAGATCCGCTGGCATGAGCCAATGAAGCGGACGGCCCGTGAGGATTGTTAGGGAGGACGTCATGAGGTCTTGGAAGACCGCCTTGGCAGCGGCAGGTATCGCTGCGTTCAGTTTTACTTCCGCTTCAGCTCAGGATAAGGAAATTACGCTTTGTTGGGCCGCCTGGGACCCTGCGAACGCGCTTGTTGAACTGTCCAAGGACTTCACCGCCGAAACCGGCATCAAGATGAAGTTCGAATTCGTTCCGTGGACGAATTTTGCCGATCGTTTCCTGAACGAACTTAACTCAGGCGGCAAGCTCTGCGATCTGCTCATCGGCGATAGCCAGTGGATCGGCGGCGGTGCGGTTTATGGCCATTATGTCAAGCTGAACGACTTTTTCGACAAGGAAGGCATCTCGATGGATGACTTCCTGCCGGCCACCGTGCGCGCCTATTCGACCTGGCCGAAAGGCGAGCCGAATTATTATGCGCTTCCCGCGATGGGCGATGCGCTCGGCTGGGTGTACCGCAAGGACTGGTTCTCGCGTCCCGAGATTCAGGCCGAATTCAAGGAGAAATACGGTCGCGATCTGGCGCCACCGAAAACCTGGGACGAACTGAAGGAAGTTGCCCAGTTCTTCCAGGGCCGCGAGATTGACGGCAAGAAGGTCTATGGCGCTGCGATCTACACCGAACGCGGCTCCGAAGGCATCACCATGGGCGTCACCGCCGCGCTTTATTCCTGGGGCTTCAAATATGAAAACACCCCCGGCAAATACGACATGGAAGGCGCGGTCAACTCGCCGGAAGCCGTCGCAGGGCTGGAATTCTACAAGTCGCTTTACGATTGCTGCGTGCCTCCGGGCCATTCCGACGCCTATATGGTCGCCAATCTGGACGCCTATAAATCCGGCCAGGTCGCGATGCAGATGAACTGGTTCGCCTTCTTCCCCGGCATTGCCAAGGACGAAACCGTGGGCGGCGACGTGTCCGGCTTCTTTGTGAACCCGAAAGAGAATGTCGAAGCCTCCACGCTTGGCGGACAGGGCATCTCGGTTGTGTCCTATTCCGACAAGAAAGACCTCGCGCTTGAATACATCAAATGGTTCGCCAAGCCTGACGTTCAGAAGAAATGGTGGTCGTTGGGTGGATATTCCTGCCACAAGGCGGTTCTTGAGGACCCGAACTTCGCCAGCACAGCGCCTTTCGCCGCCGACTTCCTGAAAGCCATGTCCGGCGTGAAGGACTTCTGGCAGGAGCCGATCTATGCGGAATTGCTTCAGGCCATGCAGAAACGCGTTCACGACTATGTCGTGGCCGGTGAAGGCACTGCGCAGGAAGCGCTCGACAAGCTGATCGCCGACTGGACCGTTTCGTTCCAGGATGACGGTAAGCTATAGTTTCCTCCTGAGACGGGCGGGCTGCGCTTCGCGCACCTGTCCGTTCTCGTCAGCCAGCTTAAAGTCGCATGGATCGGTTATCGTCAATGTCTACAGGCGCAATTGATAGTCTCGCTGAAAAGGTTGCCAGATCCACGCCGTTCGGCATCGTCCGGCGCATCAGGGGGCTGTCCGACCGCGCCATTGCCTGGATCTTCATCGCGCCAACGATCTTTCTGCTGCTTGCGATCAACATCTTTCCGCTGCTCTGGACGGTCTATCTGTCCTTCACCAATTACCGCGCCAATCAGCCCGGACGCGCAATTCGCTGGATCGGCACGCGCAATTATGAGCGCATTCTCGGCTCCGAGGATATCTGGGGCTATCTTCAGGCGACGGCGCATTTCGTTGTCTGGACAATGGTTATTCAGGTGATCATCGGCTTCGGCCTCGCCCTTCTGATCAATCGCAATTTCAGGGGCGCCAGTTTCTGGACGA
>CAYOUP010000285.1:0-4708 GCA_964407125.1 uncultured Hyphomicrobiaceae bacterium
AATGACGACGCCCTTGAGCACCAGCGGCACGCCGAGCCAGGAGCGGATGCGGCCCGATCTGTAGATGTCCGCCTGCTCCCGGAAATGGACATAGTCCTGGGTCACGTCCTCGATGGCGAGGGGGGTCGCAGTCGTGATGACGTGGTGGTTGGGGAACTCGCGAACCAGCGGAAAGGTCAAGCCCACGACCCCGTCTGGCTTCTCGAACCCGTGGCAGGCTACGATCTCTACGTGCTCCCCTGCCGACGGGCGCATCCCATTGCCCTGCAGCCGCTGCACCGAGGCGCTGTGGTACGGTATCACCTCCCGCAACTGCTCCAGGATCAAACGCAGCACCTCGTCGGGCTCCAGCGAGGAATTGATGACGGTGGCGGCCTGGCGCAGGGTCTCAGCGATGTGACGCCGCTCACGCTCAGAATCGTACAGCCGCGCATTCTCGATGGCCAGCCCTGCCTGATCGGCCAGGCCGATCAATAAGGCCCGCTCCTCATCCGGAAGCTGCTCCCGTGGGGAGAAGGCGACCAGCACGCCCACCACCCTGTCACCGGCCGGCAGGGGCACACAGGCCGCGAGTTGTGCCCCCATCGCCTTAGCGATGACTGGCGCCAACCTGGGGCTGATGGCCGGCTCGACCCCCGTGATTATCCGTTCAGGCTCGTGGCTCCATGCCTGGACCTCACCGTTCAAGTAGGCCTGGGTCATGGGATTCGTCTCAACCGTCAGGGGCAGGCTAAAAGCCCCCATCTCCAGACCGGTGACCTTGACCGCCGCGTCCAGGAACCGGCTGCCCCACACACCACCCAACGTCAGCCGCTTGCCCGCCGCGTCGGGAAGTAGGGTGAGAGCGCCTACGTAATCCAGGGCATCCACGGTACCACGGGTGATCATCTCCAGTATCTCGTTCAGCGGGAGCGTGCTGCGTAGCGTTGCGTTGATATGTTGCAGCGTTTCCAGGTAGCCCGTGCGGTCTTGGAGCTGCGCAAATAGCTGGGCGTTCGCGATGGCGATGGCGGCCTGGGTGGCGAACAAACCAAGCAACTCGACGTCGTCCGGGGAAAAGGTGCGGGGAGGATCGGCCTTGACGACCAGCGCCCCCAGGAACTCTGAGCCGGCGCTGGCCGGTCCCCACGTGATGGGCATGCCCAGGGCGGCCACGACGGGAGGCGCTTCTGGCGAGGCCGTATCGCTGACCGGGTTCTCGTACCGGTCCATCACCACCGGTTCACCCGTCTCCCATACGGTGCCCTCGAGCCCCTGGCCGCGCTCAAGCACGGTCCCGATTGGCATAACCGCCTGACCGGTGTTGGTGACGTACTTTAGCACGTCCTGCTCGGCATCGTAGAGAGAAATGCTGCACGTGTTTACGTCCAACAACTCCATAGCCCGGGAGACGACGGAGTGGAGGACGGTCTCCAGGTCTAGTTGGGCGGTCATCTCAAGTCCGATCTCTCGCAGCGCCTCCAACTGGGCCGTGCGCCGGCGCAGCGCCTCCTCCGTCCGCTTGCGCTCGGTGATATCGGTGAGCACCCCTTGCAGCCCGACAACCTGCTCCCCTTCGCGAACCGGGAGACTGGAGGTGCGCACCCAGCGATGGTCTCCGTTCTGTGCCAGCATACGGTACTCGCTGGGACGGAGTTGGCCCTGGAGAACGTCCTCAAACGCGCGGCGGATTGCGTCCAGATCGTCGGGGTGGACGAGGCGAGTAAAGTGGCTGCCGACAAGGTCGGTAGGCGCATAGCCGAGGACCACCTCGACCGGTGGGCTGATGTAGGTGATCGTGCCGTCCGCGCCGACCGAGTAGATCACGTCGTTAAGGTTTTCGACGAGCTCGCGAAACCTCTTCTCTGAGCGCCGCAGCGCCTCCTCCGCCTGCTTGCGTACCGCGATTTCCTGTTGCGCATGCTGGTACAGCCTCGCGTTTTCGATAGCCACGGCGATTTGATCGGCCAGGGTCTCGATCGCTGTGAGGTCGGTGCTGTCGAAGGCGTTCAGACGAGTCTCCTGTACGTCGAGCACGCCGATGACCTGACCGGCCAGTTTGAGGGGTACGCATATCTCCGATTGGGTCAGCACCTCCTCTGAAAAGCCGACGATGTAGCGGGGGTCCTGGGCCACGTCGTTGACCAGTACAGACTGGCCTGTTTGGGCCGCCCAACCGATCAAGCCCTCTCCCACCGCCTGGCGATAATCGGCCGGCGCCAGGTCCTCGTAATCGCCAGCTATGGCCTGCCTTCCCAGTTCGCCAGTATCGGGATCAAGCAAAAGCAAAGTCACGTTATGGTAGTCGAAACCTCGCTGGATGCCGGCGACGACCTCTCGCAGAAGCAGATCCACGTCAAGGATCGAGACGGCCTGGCGAGCCACCTGGTTGACGACGGCCAACTGAGTGGCCCGTCTTTTTTCTGACTGGTACAGCCGTGCGTTTTCGATGTGAATGGCAGCGGCCGCAGCCAGCGGCTCCAGCAGATCCAGATCCTCCGGGCTGAAACGGCCCACCTCTATATCAACAGCTTGGATTACACCAATCGTGTTCTCCTCGACCCGCAACGGGACGCTGAGGATGGAGCGCAGCGCGAGGCCGGTATCTTGATCTACACCCGGGAAATGGCGCTCGTCGGCGTGCGTGTCCGGCACGATCAGGCTCTCGCCGGTGCGCACCGTCCAGCCGGCGATTCCCTCTCCCGGCGCCAGCCGCCAGCCGCGCACCACTTCGTCCTGGGGGCCCGTGACCTGCCGGCACACCAGTTCGTCCGTCTCCGGGTCGAGCAGCCAGACTGAGCAGGCGATCACGTCCAACACACGGCGTGTCTCCTCCAGGACCGTAGTGAGCACTGTGTCCATATCGAGGGTCGAGCTGAGTGTCTGGCTCGCCTGGTTGAGCAGCGCCAGCTCGCGGTTGCGCTGGTGGAGCGCCTCCTCGGCCTGCTTGCGCCCGCTAATGTCCTCTACCGCTCCCTCATAGTACAGCGCCCGGCCATCACCATCGGTCAAGGCTCGGGCGGTATCCTTCACCCACGTGAGCGTCCCGTCGCTCCGGCGCCATTGCGCTTCAAAATCGCGCACCAGCCCTTCCCGATCCATCAGGGCCTGCCAGCGCGCCCGATCCGCGGGATTCACATACACGTCGGCGGCGTTCGCCGTCAACATGGTCTCTAGATCCGGGGAGCCCAGTATGTCCAGCAGGGCTGGGTTGACGTCGATGATCTGCCCGTCCGGCGCGGTTCGGTAGAGTCCCACGGGCACGCCCTCAAACAGCGTGCGATACCGTTCCTCGCTCTCCCGCAGCGCCTTTGCCGCCCCTTTGCGTTCGGCCACCTCGTTCTTCAGGTCTTCTGCCAGGCTCAATACCGCTCCTTGTCTTCTCAGAGTCTCCGCATAGGATTGCGGCAGTGTTTCCTCCTCCCGCTTGTGCTCGGTGATGTCGCTTATGGTGGCCTGACATACAGGTTGGCCCTGGCTGTCCTGTGTCACCACCGCATCTATTCGCGCCCAGAACCGTACGCTGTGAGACAGGTCGAATGGCGCACCACCCTGTCTCGTCATTCTCAACTCGCAGGCTTGTGGCTCCTGGGTTTCAAAGAGCTTCCGGCGGTGAAGGTGATAGATGTCCTGATCCTCCCTGGCGACGAAACGGGTTAACGGTTGTTTGATCAAGCGGCCTCTCTCCACGCCCAGCATGGTGGCCGCCGTGAGGTTGGCCTGTTGGATCAGCCCTGCCTCGCTGAAGGTGAGATAGCCCACTGGAGCAAAGTCGTATAGGTCGAGATAGCGGTCTCGGGCAAGCTCCAGCTCCACCTGGGCGCGGCGCAGTTCCTCGTTCTGCATCTCCAACTCGATCTGATGTACCTGCAGTTCGTGCAGCAAGGTTTGGTGCTCAAGGGCGGCCCGAATCGTATGCGGCAGCCGCTGGATGTGCTCCAGGCTCTTGAGCACATAGTCGGCCGCGCCACGCTTCATGGCCTGGACAGCCCTTTCCAATGATTCGCCGCCGGTAATAATGACCACAGGCACGCTCGGGGTCTTGGCCTTTACAGCCTCCAGCACCTGCAACCCATCCAAGTCCCCGATGTCGAAATCGGTCAGCACAAGATCGTACTCGCCCTCGGCGAAGCGAGCCTCAAACTCAGCGCGCGTGGCGGCTTCCGTGATCTGGAAGTCATCGGCGTCCTTTTCCAGGGCGTGGCGTACCAGCAACCGATCGGACTCGTAATCGTCGATGTAGAGCAGACGAATGGGTCTGTCGCTCACCGTTTTAGCTGGCGTGTGCGGTCGCCGCTGTAGAATGTCCTCCGCTTGAGGGCGCAACGCGGCGAATTGGTCAGAATGGGCGTTATCGACCATGACCGTCTCCTTCGTGCTGGTTATTGGCGTTCAGTCAATATAGTTTATGCTCCGCAGCCCGTCCTCGGGCGGCTTTGACAGGCCGGCTGCCCCGTGGACGGGGCTGATGAGCAAAAGAGCGATTGCTCCGCAGCCCGTCCCCGGGCAGCTTTGACAGACCGGCCGCCCCGTGGACGGGACTGGCGAGCGAAAGAGCGGTTGCTCCGCAGCCCGTCCTCGGGCGGCCTTGGCGCAACCCGGCGCGGTCATCCGTTCCTGCTCCACAGCCCGTCCCCGGGCGGCTTTGACAGGCCGGCCGCCCCGTGGACGGGGCTGGCGAGCGAAAGAGCGGTTGCTCCGCAGCCCGTCCTCGGGCGGCCTTGGCGCA
>CAYOUP010000286.1:0-4678 GCA_964407125.1 uncultured Hyphomicrobiaceae bacterium
CCGCTGGATCGCCGCACAACAGGGCTAACCAGTCAGTCGCTTATGACAGCTCACTATCCGCCAACGATTTTGCCGAGCACTTTGCGACCGTCATCAGCGTCAAATGTCCGACATCCTGATCGCGAAGCGGGATCTGAAGCGATAGCCGATAGGCATGCCTGTCCATAGTCTTAAGCGCAATTGTCCCGATGCATTGAAAGGGCTCGGGTGTCCCTGCTCCAGCCAGATTAAACGCCGGCATTCGAGAGACGAATACTAACTATATTGAACTATTCAATCCAAATGATAACAATAGTTCTAACCGATAAGATGCGCGTTTGTAAAAATTTTAATTCGCAAAAGTGTTTCAAGCAAAGGGTATGTATTATATATCGCTATAATTCGCTGATATTTTCTCACGGGAGTCTAGAATCAATCTTTGATATGAACGGAGATATTTATCAGACGCCCGATCCCATCGGAGCGGAACTATGAAGCGAGGTAATGGCATAAAGTTTACGGCATGATTCTGTTTGTGAATGTAAACCCCAAGATCACGCTCCAAAGTCGCATCCAAACGTTGCCTGGCGTGTTCGATGGCCGCGAGATTTTCGGTTGTGATCAGTTTGCATTCAGATGCGGCTTGTGGAGTCAACAAGTTGAGCGCCTTGAAAATCCGGGCCGAGAATGCAGACTCAAGGGCGTCACGGCCATCTTCACCACATCGCTGACTGGCCATTGATTTTTCAGCTGCACGAACAGCGGGAGAAACATGTCCGAGGTAAGCCTCATGTACGTTGCTGAGCAAGGCGTATAGTCTTACATGGGAAGAAGCATTTTTCAGGCTGTTTGCCAGCTCGACAGCATATTGCGCGGCCGAAAATGGTGAGTGAACGCTTTCAGGGAAATAGACGACTTTTGACAGATGTTTGGCTATGTCTCTTGGCGAAATAGATTCAGTCTCGTCGTCACAAGGCCAAAGCGTAATATGCAGCCCACTGTAGGTACTGGTCGTGCAATGTGAGAAATCATCATCCGCGGCCTCTATTTGCAGATCCGCGCTGCAAGAAATCATTTTCATAAATCGCTGTTCCCTTGGTATTTTGTATTGGAGCATGATTTAAAACGAGCGAGACGGTGATTTAATCACCGAGATCTCAAAAATATTTTCTTCACATACATCTATCTTATTGAATGTGTTGGCACCAAATCGTGATTTTGCAACTATTGGGACATTGCATAAGTGTTTTGAACGGGAAGCATTGTTGAATACACAAACGGCAACATTAGGCTCACCTCAGTCGAAATACGCATGGGGCAAAAATAAGCTGCGAATAGGGCATCGCTCCAAATTTTGAACGCTGCTTTTTGGGGGGCAGCCTCTATCATCGGATGGTTGAGAGTAACGAGCCGCATGCAATGCACAATCAGCAGGAGATTTTGTACGTGACCGAGGAGGTCCGGAAGGGAATTATTGAACTTTTGCCGCGCTTGCGCCGATTTGCCTATGCACTGAGCGGCAGTCCGGACAAAGGTGATGATCTCGTACAGGAATCCTGCGTGCGTGCTCTTGCGCATCCCGAACAGTACAAGTCCGGAACTCGCCTTGACAGCTGGATGTACAGGATCATTCGCAACATATGGTTCGATCAGCTGCGCGCGTCCAAGGTGCGCGGATATGTGTTGGACCTCGATGCGGTGCCCGAACCGGCGGGCGATGACGGACGGGATATTACCGAAAGCCGCCTGACCTTGAAGCAAGTTTTGAAAGCGATGGCCAAACTGCCACCACAGCAGCGATTATTGATAGCGCTCGTATGCTTTGAAGGGCTATCTTATCAGGAGGCGGCGGAAATTCTGGAAATTCCGATTGGAACAGTCACAAGTCGCCTGGTACGGGCACGGCGCATGCTCTGCGCCATAGCGATCGAGGGCTCCCCTGCGATGGAGAACGGAAATGCCAAAGCTGACCGATGAGACTCTTATGTATTATGCGGACGGTTTTCTTGCATCGCCCGAAACAGAGCACGTTGAAAAGATGCTTGCCGAGGACAAGGATCTGCGGTCCCGGCTCCAGATATTCAGATTGACGGGGCGGGAACTTGGCGATCTGATGCAGGACCACGTCAATTCCCCCGTGCCCCAAAAATTGCGGGAGTGTCTCAGGGAGCCGTCGCAAGAGCCTTTCAGCCTGACGGGTCTTTATCAGCGCCTCGTCCAAATTCCTGTAATTGTGCGTGAAAAACTGAGCCTTTCCGATAGCTGGGGGCTGAATCCGTCGATGGCCATGGCCGTGCTGGCGCTGACGGTCGGGCTTGGGCTTGGGTGGCTGTTCCGGGGAGATGGGACAACCAATCTGGCTGGTTGGGATGATCTCATTCGGCTTGAAGGCAACCAGCTTGTCGCCCAGGGCGGGCTGGAGCAGACGCTGGAAAATGCTCCGAGCGGCGACATGTCGAATGTTGCACTTTCTGACGATCGGCACATCGGCATAGGCATAAAAATGACATTTCGAAACGAAGCCGGTGACTATTGCCGCCAATATGAAATGGCCGTGCCGTCTTCCAGGAATTATACCGGCGTCGCCTGCCGCAGCGGCGGCGATTGGGTTGTCAAAATTCAGGCAATGACTGCGCCTTCGCGATCGAACACCGACCGCATCGTTCCGGCCAATGGTGGTGACAGGCTTGCTATGGACGCAGCCATCGGCGCTCTTGTTTTCGGTGCGCCGCTGACGGGCGACGAAGAAACAGCCGTCCTCAATAATGGCTGGAAGTGATAGGCGGAAGCCAATCAAGCTATCGCAGCGAAACCTCTGTTGCCGGCGCCCAGCCCGTTGCGATCTCTGGTGCGTTGGGACATTCGCCCGGTGCCTGAAGCAGCCCGCGGCCGAATGCTCGGCTGTGACCACCTGTCTCCAGCGGAGCAATCTTAATCTGACCTAGCAACTCGTCCTTGGACAAGTTCAGCGTTTCCTGCCGCTGTAGTGCAAGCGTGGCAGTCATGAATGGCACAGCAAAAGATGTTCCCGACAGATAGCCTTCCCTGGAATTCGGTAAGGCTGTCCAGATATGAACGCCGGGGGCAGCAACATCGATATAATCTCCGCGATTTGCGGATGGGTAGACACGCAATTTCTCGTCGACTGCAGTGACGGCGATGACTTGCGGATAAGCGGCAGGATAGCTTGGATCTGCCGCCAGCCCTTCATTGCCAGCCGCAGCCGCGAAGACCATGCCCTTGGCACGAAGTTTTTGAATCCGCGTTTCCACAAGATCGTCTTGAGGGCCTGAAAAGCTCATATTAACGAATTGAACAGTAGAGCCTTTCAGCCATTCGAGCGCCCGCAGCAGGGAAATGGTATCGGTCTGGGTCTCACCATCATCCCCTTTGAAAAAGATGCTGGCTACGTAAAATGCTGATTCAGAAACAAGGCCGGGCGTATTGCTGTCGGGACGTCCCGCAAGCAGTGCCAGCACGCCTGTTCCATGTCCGCTTTCCGCCAATTGCTGTCCATCAGGCACGAACGTCTCTTCGTGAATTTCCTGGCCTGTAAATGCCTTGTGACGAGTGTCGACAAAAGTATCGATGACGCCGATCTTCGTCTTCCTCGTGCACTGGGCAAAATAATCTTTCCAATGAATGGCCTGACGCCCATAGCATCGGTCATTCGTGCAGGGCGTGGTTTCCGGTTTTTCTTGCTCGATCTTCTTTTGCCTGGCCTTGCCATCTTTCGCAGCGGGATAGTAGATGCGATAGAGATAGTTCAGATGGAAATGCTCAGCAGGAAGTTCTCTTTCAAGAACAGCAACAGCATCAGTCGCTGTCATGCCTGAAGGAGCGCTCAATCGCGTTATCGTGCCGTCGGAGTGCTCCTGCGAAAAGAAACTCTCATGCACTGTAAATCCGAGTGTCTGGGCACGCTCCATAGCATCACTGCTCAGATTTTCGGCAAGGACTTCCTTTTGCGAATAGGTGGACTCGGAGCCACCTGCCCGGAGCGAAGGCGGCAAACGGACAGGGAGTGGGACAGGCAGGGGGGCTATTTGTTTCTTCAGTTGGCCCGGAGCAGTTGCCTTGCCTTTACCCTGAGCCGCCTGTGTTCCCGCAACCTTCTTCACCTGCCCCGGAGCAGTTGCCTTACCTTTACCCTGAGCCGCCTGCGTTCCCTCAACCTTCTTCACCTGACCCGGAGCGGTTGCCTTACCTTTACCCTGAGCCGCCTGTGTTCCTTCAACCTTCTTCAACTGCCCCGGAGCGGTTGCCTTACCATTAGTTTGAGCGGTGTTCGCTGCAGACTCATCGAGGCCGGTAGGTACGTCTCCCGTCAATTCGTCGTCGGTTGCAAAATCGAAAATACTTATGAGTTCCGATAAGGCATTGGTCAGACTTATTGACGATGTGAGATCGGTCTCGGTCTCTCCATCCTGAGCAGCAGTCGTGCTGTTCCCGTTTCCATTGCCATTTCCGTTCCCGTTGCCGCCGCTATTGCCATTCCCGTTGCCGCCGCTATTTCCGTTCCCGTTCCCGCCGCCATTTCCGTTGCCGTTCCCGCCGCTATTCCCATTTCCGTTGCCGCTGCTATTACCGTTCCCGTTGCTGCCGCTATTACCGTTCCCGCCGCTATTTCCGTTCCCATTGCCGCCGCTATAACCGTTTCCGTTGCCGCCGCTATTTCCGTTCCCGTTGCCGCCGCTAT
>CAYOUP010000287.1:0-2078 GCA_964407125.1 uncultured Hyphomicrobiaceae bacterium
CGCGATCACAAGCAATATGCTTGCAATGTCGACAATTGTAACGAGATCAGTGATGCGTTCACTCATTAATTCGTGTCGAACTAAATATATTCGAAATAACGATGAAATTATAAGCAAAGATAAAGCGCTAATAAACCAGAAATTATTTGCATGCCACTCTTGCGTTTCTTGTACAACGAATTGATCAAGCGTGGCATTCTGCCAGCCATACACTGCTTGCTCAATAATGTGCAATGCCAGAATAAGACCCGCTATAGCCATCTGACCTAAGGCAATGAATACTTCACCATCTGCATCATAGGCTTTTAAAGTCTCGCGCAGCCGCTCGCTGGATTGGGCGACTGTGACTGTATTGTCATCAACCGGAGCCGGTTCTGTGGCGTTTTGCGTAGTGAGTTGAGGTTTGGACTTGAAATTAAAATTCATAAAACCTTGACCCGACTTTGCTCTACTGCTTTCGCGATCAGGCGTTCTCAAACAGTCATTGTTGCGGACGGGGCGTATATGCGGCTTGCTGCAATCTGCCTCGCACGAAAATTCCAGCCTTGTGTTGACGGACAGACTCGCCCGCAACGTTTAAGATATTGCGTTGCAGAGCGCTAAATTTTGCTGAAAATAGTTTGCTGCACGAAATTGCTTCGCCTGCCGGGCTCACACTTCGAAACCGTCCGGGATAAGATCGCGCAGGTGGATCAACTTGTCGGGATTTCGCGTGACATAGATCGCGGTGATCTCGCCATTGGAGATTTCAAGAGCCGTACTTTGCAGTGTTCCATCATGCTCGATGCTCAAGACGCCCGGCAGTCCATTGATGAGCACTTCCTTTGACCAGAGGGGCTGAAGCAGCCCGCTTTTCTTTGCCAGGCCAGCCAGAAAGCGGCTTATCTTATCTGCGCCATATATGGGATTGAGCGTCGCCAACTTACGCCCGCCTCCATCGGAATGGAAAATGGCGGCTTCCGCAAGAAGGTCGCGCAGTGCCGAGATGTCACCCGTTCGCAGCGTCGTAAAAAAGGCGTCGGCGATACGCGTATTCTCCTCCTTGTCGACTTCAAACCGTGGACGGGCTTGAGCAATATGCTCGCGTGCCCGGCGAACCAGTTGGCGGCAGGTCGCTTCACTTCTGTTGAGAGCGCCTGCGATTTCGTTGAATTCGACATCGAAGATATCGCGGAGAATGTAAGCGGCCCTCTCCAATGGCGAGAGTCGCTCAAGGGCAAGCATAAGCGCAAACGAAATGTCGTCGGCAACATGCTCGCTCTGGTGATCGACGTAGTCGGCATTGACGACAATGGGTTCAGGCAGCCATTCACCCACATAGATTTCGCGAGTACGACGGGCTGCCTTCAACCTGTCGAGGCAAAGGCGGGTTACGATACGAGCGAGAAACGCTTTTGGTTTCTCGACTGTCTTTTGTTCGGCATTATGCCAGCGCAGGTAGGCGTCCTGCACCGCATCCTCAGCCTCGCTGACCGAGCCGAGCATGCGATAAGCAAGCCCGTGCAGATAAGCACGGTAGGTTTCGAACTCTGTATCGTATCCGTCCTTCATTGGATTATCGCCAGCGCGCTGCAACTATGCCCGTTCAACCTCCTTGCCGTTTTTCGTCAGCGGGTGAACATTGCGAAAACCGACAGCAAGGCGGTTCCAAACGTTGATCGCTCCGATCAGCAGGGTCAAATTCACCAGTTCCTCGTCCTTGAAGTATTCACGAACTTCCTCGTAATCCTTATCAGGCGCGCCGGTTTCGGCAATGCGCGTGAGCGATTCCGTCCAGGTGAGCGCCGCACGTTCGCGCGGCGTGTAAAGCGGTGACTCCCGCCATGCGGACAGCAGGTAGAGTCGTTCCTCGGTTTCGCCAGCCGCGCGTGCATCCCGCGTATGCATATGAATGCAATAGGCGCAGCCATTGATCTGCGATGCCCGTGTCTTGACCAGTTCGATCAGGCTGTGTTCGAGCCCGCTGCTCGTGACATAGGTCTCGAGATCCCGCATGGCCTTTATCGCATCTGGCGCAGCGGTAAGGATATTCAGTCTCATTTTCATCTCACTCTCCTTCGAAGCAATTTTTTGCTTTC
>CAYOUP010000287.1:2178-4673 GCA_964407125.1 uncultured Hyphomicrobiaceae bacterium
TATGCGTTGCGGGAAATGTGTCTATGTCGAAACTGCGTCGTCTGATAAGTGCAGCCCATTTCAAACTTTCTGGAACGCCAGCTACGGATCGGAAATGGCGTAGTTCAATTTTTTCCAACCTGCGGGAAACTTGTAAAGCGGCAGCACGTTTACTGCATGTCGGTTTAAAGGATGGCAGGGCGATGCGTTTCTCGAGTCAATTTACACCATACCTTCAGAATTTGTGGATGGTGCCGTTACGGCAGGCTCGACGTGAAGCGCCTGCCCGTTTTGTTTCCGGACTGTCAAACGCGGTTGTCGTGCTCGGCATATGCCTTGTCGGGTTCGCCGCGTCGTTCCCTCACCGTGTCTACGAAATCTATCCGCTCCAAAACACGCTTCGTCCAGCAACGGATCGTCCGCTTCTGCTGATCGACACGAATGGCAAGCTTTTCGCGCGGAGAGGAGATTGCACGGCGGAGCCCGTAACATTGCCCGAACTGCCGCCTCATCTCATCGACGCCGTTCTGTCGATGGAGGATCGCCGGTTCTATAGCCATATGGGCATTGATCCGATCGGAATAATTCGCGCCGCCAAGCGTAATTATAACGCCGGCGGGATCCGCGAAGGCGGTAGCACCATTACGCAGCAACTCGTCAAATTCTCCTATCTTACCAAGGACCGGACGTTTGAGCGCAAGATCGAGGAGGCGCTGCTCTCGCTCTGGCTCGAAGTCCGTCTGTCCAAAGATCAGATCCTGGCGCGCTATCTGAGCAGCGTCTATTTCGGTAAAGGCTGTTACGGCGTCCGTGCTGCCGCCCGCAAATTCTTCAACAAACCGGTGGGCGATCTCAATCTGGCCGAGTCGGCTTTCATGGTGGCTCTTCTGAGCTCGCCCTCTCAACTCATAAACAATTTTGATAATGCTCAGAAACGCACCCGACTCGTGCTCAGCGCTATGGTTGATAATGGACGCCTTACCGAAGAGCAGGCCAGAAATGTTCCGGCGGCTCAGCTTCAACCGGATGCTGACGATGCCCCGGCCGGATATTATGCCGACTGGCTTGCTGAAGCTGTTCACACCAGCTTGCCGGATCGCAATTCGCGTGAGCCCTTGAGGGTCTACACGACTTTTGATCCCGCGCTTCAGCAGTTCGCTCAGGACGCCGTCAACTCGATTCTGGACAAATACGGCAAACGCTATCGTGCCGGTCAGGCGGGGCTGGTCGCCATGCGCACCGATGGCCGCGTTGTCGCAATGGTTGGCGGGCGCGATTGGTCGTCGAGCCGGTTCAACCGCGCAGTGAATGCGAAGCGGCAGCCAGGCTCGTCCTTCAAGACCTTCGTTTATCTGGCAGCACTTCAAGCCGGAATATCGCCCGATATGATTGTCTCCGACCACCCGATCTCAATCGACGGGTGGGAGCCGAATAATTTCGGCAATAATTTTCGGGGGCCGGTCCCACTCACCCGGGCTTTCGCATCATCCATCAACACGGTCGCTGTCCAGCTATCGGAGGCGGTCGGGCGCGACGCCGTCATCGCCACGGCCCAGAAGCTTGGGATCACATCGCCGCTTGTGCCCAATCCGAGTATCGCACTCGGCACATCCGAGGTCACGCTTCTCGAAATGACATCAGCCTATGCGGCGATCGCGGCGGGGGCATACCCGGTTAAACCGTGGGGCGTCGCGAGTTTTGAAAAGATGGCTGCCGATGGCGGACATCCGCCTGAAGGTGCGGGGGCATGGCGCCTGGACGCTGCGGATGATATGCGCGATCTTATGGAACGCGTTGTCGATAGCGGCTCGGGACACGCCGCGTCGCTGCCGATCCGCGCCTATGGCAAGACCGGCACGAGCCAAGAGTATCGCGATGGCTGGTTCATCGGTTTTTCAGGCAATCTGGTCGTCGGCGTATGGGTCGGTAATGACGACGACACACCGACGCGGGGCGTGACAGGCGGCAGTCTTCCCGCGCGGATCTGGCACAAATTCATGAGCAAGGCGCTGAAGTCCGACCCGCATTTCGAGAAAAAGCTTCCCCGGATCGCCGCGTTCGAAGCGCGTGAGCCTGAGCCGGAAGCCCATTCATCCCGCTTGGCTGCAATCGAGGATCTCGGCGTCCTGACCATCGTCGAAAACGACAATATTGACCGCTACCAACACATCACGACCAGCGGCATTCTTGACAGGGAACGCGTAAGGCAGCAGGAGACTCGCAAGACCTACACCCGCCACGTCAGTCCCGGGTTCGAACGGCAGCTGAATTCGATGGGCTGGCCATGATAACGCAAATTCATGTCATTGCCGGGCCGGGTTTAACACGGTAAATTATGGGAATGGCAGCAGAGCTTCATCTGTACCCCAAATGGCGTGCTGAGTTTTTCTTATCCGGCTGCCTGAAAACCCGAGCCGTCGGGTAGCGCGGCTGGAACTTCCGGCTCGTAGTTCAGGATCGGCGCCAGCCATTTCTCCGCCGTTGCGAGAGGCCAGCCCTTGCGGCGCGCATAGTCT